>JAICUO010000064.1 GCA_025935815.1 Streptosporangiaceae bacterium | reverse complement strand
GGGAGGTTCATGCCGGTTAGCGTACCTTTTGTCCGCTTTATCGCGGACAAAAGGCGGATACTCTCCCCAGGGAAGGCGCCCGGCGCGGGCCGGGGCTAGCCGCTGACCCTGGCGACGGCGACGAGCCCGGTGCCCTTGCCGGGGAACAGGCGCTGCAGCTGGCGGAATGGCGCCGTTCCCCACCGGTTCACCGACCCGAGCAGGCCGCCGCCGGGCTGGAACAGGCGCCCGGAAGCCGCGGTGCGCTCGGCGGCCGAATCCGGCGCGCCGGCCAGCCAGTGCCCGTCGACCAGGTTGTGGCCGGCCTCGATCAGCTGCCCCAGTGGGAAGTTGTAGCGGCGCACGACGATGTCGTTGAGGCCGCAGCTGGCGAGTAGCTCGGTCAGCTCGGCCGGCCCATAGCGGCGGAAATGGCCGACGAGCTGGTCCATCGGGCCGTACCGGTGCTGGTCGGCGGGGATCGAGAGCATCAGCCACCCGCTCGGCCGCGCCCAGCTCACCCAGTCCCGTAGCGCCGCCGCGTCGTCCTCGATGTGCTCGAGGACCTCAAACGCGCACACCAGGTCAAACTGCTGGCGGCTGAGCCCCTCTAGCGACCCGCGTACCTCGCCGGCGCCGAGCGCGCTGACCCGCTTGCGGGCCACCGCCCGCGACGCCTCGTCCGGCTCGATGCCGAGGTACGCATAGTGCCGCGCCAGGCGGACTCCGAGCGCGCCGCGCCCGCATCCGATCTCAAGCACGCTGCGCACGCCCGCGGGCATCATCCGCTGGATGATGTCGTAGCGCAGCCAGGCGCGAACTGACATCGGTGCGATCTCGTCCAGGTTTTCCCTGGACTCGCCGGAGAGCCTGGACCCCGGAATCACCGTCAGTTGCCGCTCAGCTTGTTCTTGGCGGCCGCCAGGATCGTCCAGTGCTTCGCGAGGGCCTTCTTGACCAGCCCGCCGTCCTCGGGCACCCAGGAGGTGGTGCGCGGCTTCAGGTTGTCCTCCTCGATCAGCTCGTAGGCGTACCCCGCTATCGACTTGCGGGTCACCCCCGGCGGCAGCGACATCCTCCGGTAGCCGTGATAGGTGTTGTCGCTGGTGAGCATCAGCACGGCCCTGTTGAATAGCGGCGCGATGGCGCGCGGCTCGTTCTTCGGGTTCGTCCGCAGCAGCAAGTCACCGCCGTATTCGGCCGGCCAGTCCTTGTTCAGGTAGAGCAGGACGTTCAGGACGCGGAGCCAGTCCTTGTGCTTGGGGTGAATATTGAAGTCGACGTGCGTGTCCAGGTAGCTGCCGTCACCGCCCTGGTGGAAGCCACCGCCGTGGAATGCCGGGTCCATGAACAGCTTGCGGCCGGTGATCGCGCCCACGAAATCGGCGAACTCCGCTGACAGCAGGTAGTCGTGGTATTCCTGGCAGGCCGCACCCGCGTGCGCGAACGCGGCTTCCTCTCGCTTGTCGCCGAATATGTAATCTTTCGAGTGAGCCATCTGCTCAATCGAGGGGAACTCCTTCAGCAGTTGCTCCGCGAAGCTCTCATCGAGGAAACCGTCGATGACCAGGAGAGGGAATGGCCGCCCATCCTTGAACTCCACCGCGAGCGCCGAGACATCCTCCACGCATTCTCCGAGCACTGGAACCCCCCGTTCCTGAAGCTACCGAAAGTCGCTTTTCAGATACTCACAGTACTTGCCACTCGATGCGCGGGAGCGAGTTCGGCGAAGCCTCCGCATATGCGCGATTCGCCCTTGCTGTGGCTGGCTGGTCCTCGGGCACTGCCGAGCGTCCTAGACCGCCGGCAGACATGGCCGCCGCATTCTGCGATACTCCACGCAAAAGGGTGGTCCGGCGGGCAAGGCCGGAGGACGGAGAACAGAATGGCTCGGGTCTGGGGCAAGGCGGCGGCAAACGGGATCTCGGCCGGGCTGGTGGTGCTTGGCCTGCTCGTGACCGGGTGCGGGAATCTCGCCAGCAGCCTGAATAACACCACTGGCTCATCGTCGGCCACGTCAGCTCCGGCGACGGTCCCATCATCGGCGGCGGCGGCGGCCACCGTGGCCGGTGGCGCCGGCCCGGTCGTCGGACCCGGCCCGCAAGCGACATACCACGTGCAGGCCCAGCCCGCGCCCGGCACCTGCCACTACGTCGTCGTCAACGCCGCGGCCGGCGATTACCTCCCCGACCCGCACTGCACCCCCGGCGCCACCAACCCGAAGGTCACCCAGGCCAACCTCTCCTCGACCATCTGCAAGTCGGGGTACACGGCGACCATCCGCCCGCCCGCGAGCACGACCGGGGCGGAGAAGCGGGCCAGTGAGGCGGCCTACGGCTTCACCGGAAAGGTCTCGACCACCGAGTACGACCACCTGATCTCGCTCGAGCTAGGCGGCGATCCCAATTCCCCGCTGAACCTCTGGCCGGAGCCGAACAAGGCTCGCGCTCCAGGCACCACCAACCCGAAGGACCACGTGGAGAACACGCTCAAGACGCTGATCTGCGACGCGGTGCACGGGAAGCCTTACTTGCCGCTGGCGAAGGCTCAGTACCTGATCGCCACGAATTGGACGACCGCGCTCGCGAAGGCCCAGACGGAACTGGTCGGCTAACCCGGCTCACAACGCGGATCAACCTCGCCTGGCCGTTCCTCGTCCTTGATGAGTGACAGCGACAGAGAGGGGTCCGCGCCTCATGGACTCTGAACGGCCCGTCGCCGCGATCGAGGCACTGCTCGCGGCCAAGGGCGAGCACCTTCGGCGCACGGCGACACTGCTAGCTGGTGGCCCCGACAACGGCGAGGATCTCCTCCAGGAGGCCCTCGAGCGGATGTTCCGCCGGTGGCCGCGGCGATCAGCGATCCCGAGGGATACCTACGGCGCACCATGTACAACCTGGCCGCCGACGGCTGGCGGCGAAGACAGGCATGGCGGGCCAAGGTCCCGTTGCTTGGCCCGCCGACCGTCACGCCCGACCCGATGGACGCTGTGGACGATCGCGACCAGCTCACCAGGCTGCTGCATGGCCTGCCGCCCCGGCAGCGCACCGCGATCGTGCTCAGGTACTGGGAGGACCTATCGGAGGAGGACGCCGCCCGGGCAATGGGCTGCTCTCCGGTCACCGTGAAGGCCACCGCCTCAAGGGGCATGGCCCGGCTCCGTGAGCTCAGTCATCACGATGACAGGGAAGAAGCGAGGAACAAGTCATGAGCATCGACCTCGAGTCCGATCTGCGGGCGCAGATGGCCCAGGCCCCGATTCGCCCGCGGCCGGACGTGGTGCGGGAGGCATTCCGCCGGTCGCGCAGGCGGCAGCGGGCCAGCCGGGCGGCACTGGCGGCCGGGGCAGCGGTAGTGGCCGGCGTCGCGGCGACGGTGACGATCTCTGGCCGGGGCCAGCCGCACCAGCAAGGCATCGAGACCACCGCCTATGTGGTCAGCCACGTCAACAGCGCGCTTGCCGCAGTGGACGACGACATGATGCAGATTCACGGGGAAGTCAGCTTCGCGTATCAGGGAAAGCAGAACACCCTCCGGGTCGACACCTGGTCCTACCGTAACCAGAGCCATGACCTGTGGTTCTTCAACGGCGTCGAGAGCAACGTCTCCCACTCCTGCAAGGCGATCAACAGCAGGCCCGTCTGGCAGGACACCAGCGTTTCCCTTGACTACCGCCGCCGGGTGGCGACCAAGGCCACCGCGGTCAGCCCTGGACCCGTGACGACAACGCACTGTTCCGCCGGGCACGGGGGCGCCAACCTCGGGGTCGTGCCCGCGCCCGGCGAGATGAGGAGCTCCGCCGCGGAGGCGGCCGTCATGCACGCGCTGCTGTTGTCCGGGAGCCTCCGCGTCAGCTTCCACCAGCACTACCAGGGCACCGAGGCGATCAAGATCGTCAGCCACGAGTCGCTCCGTGGCCTCACCCCCAAGCCGAACGAGGTGACGCAGGTCATCTGGGTAAACGAGGCCACGTTCCTGCCCATCGCGGTAACCACCCTCGGTGGTACGGCATCCCAGGGCACGGCGACGATTCGGTACGCGTGGCTGCCGCCGACGAAGGCGAACCTGGCCAACCTGACCGTGGCCATCCCACCGGGGTTCACGGTGGTCACGTCGAAGTCCGCGCCCGCCAATGGCGCGCTCAGCCTGCCCTTCGCGGAAATCGCCTGGCTCTTCGCGCTAACGGGCTAGCTAGTGGCCCCCGCCTGAAATCCGTGGCGTAAGTTGCTGATGGGTTTCGCAGGCAAGATCAAGCACGAGGTCCGGTATCGCGAAGTGCCTTCCACTGGTGCTATCGCGGCGATAGTTACTGATGACACCCAGTACAGTCATATAGCTCGAAGACTTTCTTCATGTCGAAGACTTCTCATCGCATACGATGAGAAGTCTTCGCGATGAGAAAACTCTACGTGCTACGGGAGATCTCGTTCGAAACCGGGCTTCCATCTAGGCTGAACCTGTGTCGGATATTGCGTTGCTCTTGGCCTTGGACTCCACCGATCTTCCGGATATGGACAGCGACACGCCGGACGGAGACCTCCTTCTTGGCCCGTCCATGGCTGTCGATGTGGCTGCAGATGGCAGCGAGGGAGCGATGTTCCATCGGGGCTGAGTACCTCAGCCCCGATGAGCCGGGCCGCCGGGCCGCCGCGAACTCACCGGGCGGCTGGTGCGGATAGCAGGCGTGACCAACCAACGAGGACGGCCGTGACCGCCGACGACGCCGCAGTCATCGCGGCGTCTTGCCGCGATCCCGAGCGGTTTGCCGTGCTGTTCGACCGGCACGCGCCGCACATCCACCGCTACCTGGCCCGCCGCGCCGGCGCGCAGGCCGCCGACGACCTGCTCGCCGAGACGTTCCTGACCGCCTTCAGCAAGCGCTGCCGCTACGACCTGGCCCACCCGAACGCCCGCCCATGGCTGTACGGAATAGCGACCAACGTGGTCGCCCAGTTCCGGCGGGAAGAGGTCCGCCAGCTCCGCCTCCTGCAGGCGGCCGGCCCCGAGCCGGACCAGCCAGATTTTTCCGAACGGTCGGTGGCGGCGGTTACCGTCGGCACGCTCCGCGCCGAACTGGCTTCCGCTCTCACGCTCGTTCCCGCGGCCGACCGTGACGTGCTGCTGCTGGTCGCATGGGAGGACCTGACCTACGACGAGGTGGCCCGCGCGCTCGCCATCCCCGTCGGCACGGTCCGTTCCCGGCTGCACCGCGCCCGGACGCGCCTGCGCCGGCTGCTGGCCGACATCGACTACAAGGAGATCGCCCAATGACGTACCTCGACAATGACCTGGCACTGCTCGCGTCGCTGGGCGAGCAGACCCCGCTGGCCCCGCTCGCGTCGCTGGCGGCGGCCCGTTCCCGGCTGACCGCCGCGATCACGACGGAACCAGCGTCAATGGCGGCGCAGGCGCGCCCCGCCGCCGCGGGCCGGGCCGCCCGCGCGACCGGGACAGACCGCCCGCGGCCGGCCAGGCAGTAGATCTCGCGGCGTCCGTGGCTCGCCATCGGCGCGGCCGCCGCGGCCGCCGCCGTCGCTGCGGCCGCGGTGCTTGCCGCCGGCAGCTCGCCGCCGGCGGCACCGGTCACGGCGCGCCTGACGGCTGTTCAGGTGCTGGACTACGCGGCGGCGGCGGCACAGCGCCAGCCCGCGGTCATCCCGCGTCCCGGCCAGTTCTACTACACGGCGATCTCCGGCGACGGCTTCGTGACGCGGACCTGGCGCTCTGTCGACGGAAGCCGTAACGGGCTGGAGGTCAGCGGCGCTCAGCAGACGGTTCTCACCGGATGCGTCGACGGCCGCCCGAAAGTGCGGCCGGGAGGTGACGGGGGGAACCAGTTTCAGCCGTGCATACCGAGGCCCGCCTACCTGCCGGGCCTGCCGGCCAGGGCAGCCGCGATCGACGGATACCTGGCGCGCAGCATCTCCGACCCGAATACGCGCCGCAACCCGGTGGTCCGGCAGAAGTTCGTCGAGAGGGTGCTGCGGACCAACTACCTTCTCCCGGCGCAGCGGGCCGCGCTTTACGAGTTCATCGCGGCGACTCCTGGCATGAAGGCGGTCAGCGACGTGCGGGACGGCGCCGGCCGCCGCAGCGTGGGCGTGAGCAGCACCGATGGCATGATGACGGTGATCTTGATCTTTGACCCGCGGACCTACGCCTACCTCGGCACGACTGTGCGATACGACGACCGCGCGCACGGGCTGAGCGGCGATAGCTCCGTCGCGCTGGTCGCGACGGCGATCGTGGACCGGGTAGGCCAGCTCCCCTAGGCGGAAGCGCGAAACTGCGAAGCTTTCGACCCGGGTCTTCATCCCGAACGGCGCTGAGCAGGGGCACTTTGGTGGCGCTGTCGCCGGTGCTGTTGAAGCAGCGCTAGGTGTCGGGATCGTTTTCCTCGTCGGTGGTGCCGACCATGGCGTCTATCTCGTCTAGCGCGAGGTGCCATGGGTAGTCGGCGAAGCCTTCGCCGCCCGTGCGTGGTTGCCGCGGTTCGAAGGCTCCGGGGCCGAGCAGGATGCTCACGCCTTCGGCGCGCAGGGACTTGACGCTCTGCTGGAACGGGGCGCGGCTGGCCAGGTGGATGTTCACGAACGGGAGCACGACAATCGGGATGCCGAGGGCTGTCTGCTCGGCGAGCACGCCGAGGGCGTAGGTGTCGGCGATGCCTAGCCTCGGGCTTTCGCGCGGGATTAGCCCAGGCTGATCGCTGGCATGAAAAAAGTGCCTTTGACCTGGAAGGATAGGGCTTGTCGAAGGTCTTATCCGCCAGCGAGCCGAAGGCACTTTTCAGGTGAAGAATAGCGCGCGCACTGCCCGCGTGGCGGTGTCTGCAGACGGCCGGGGCCTGGTGTCCCAGGCCGGGGCCGTCCTGCTGTGGGAGACGATGCGGGTGACCGGCCTGGGCCGGGGCCTGTCGCAGGGCCTTTCCCGGTGGCGGGCGCCCCGGGCGGTCCACGACCCGGGCAAGATCGTCGCGGACCTGGCCGCCGCGGTCGCCCTGGGCGGGGACTGCCTGGCCGACATCGCGGTGCTGCGGGAGCAGCCGGAGCTCGCGGGGCCGGTTGCCTCCGACCCGGTGGTGTCCCGCCTGGTCAGCCAGCTGGCCGGGGACCTGCCGCGGGCGCTGAAGGCCATCCGGGCCGCCCGGGCCGCGGCCCGGGAGGGGGCCTGGGCGCTGGCCGGGGACGCGGCGCCGGGCGCGGACGGCGGGCTGGTCACCATCGACCTGGACGCCACCATCGTGATCGCCCACTCCGAGAAACAGCAGGCCTCGCCCACGTGGAAGAAGACGTTCGGCTTCCATCCCATGACCGCCTTCGCCGACCACGGCGCCGGCGGGAACGGCGAGCCGCTGGCCATCGTGCTGCGGACCGGGAGCGCCGGGTCCAACACCGCCGCCGACCACATCGAGGCGACCCGGCTGGCGCTCGCGCAGCTGCCGCGCCACCTGCGGCGCAGGGTGCTCATCCGCGCCGACTCCGCCGGCGGCACGCACGGGTTCCTGGAATGGCTCACCGCGAAGTCCCGCCGCCTGCGCTACTCGGTCGGCATGACGATCACCGAGGACATGCAGGACGCCATCCTGAAGGTCCCCGCTGACTCCTGGACGCCGGCCTACGATGGAGACGAGCAGGTCAGGGACGGCGCCTGGGTCGCCGACATCACCGGCATGCTCGACCTTTCCTCCTGGCCGGCCGGGATGCGGGTCATCGTCCGCAAGGAACGCCCGCACCCCGGGGCGCAGCTGCGGTTCACCGACATCGACGGGCACCGGTTCACCGCCTTCGCCACCGACGCGAGGAAAGGCCAGCTCGCCGACCTGGAGCTACGGCACCGCAGGCGGGCCCGCTGCGAGGACCGGATCCGCTGCGCGAAGGACACCGGGCTGCGGAGCCTTCCCTTCCAGGGCTTCGCCCAGAACCAGGCCTGGTGCGAGATCGTCGCGCTGGCCTGCGAACTGCTCGCCTGGATGCAGATGCTCGCCCTGACCGGGACCGCCCGCCGCTGGGAGCCGAAACGGCTCCGCCTGCGCATCTTCGCCGTCGCCGGACGGCTCGCCCGCGGCGGGCGCCGCCTGCGGCTGCGCCTCGCCGGACGATGGCCCTGGGCCGGGCAGATCACCGCCGCAGTCAGCCGGCTGCAGGCCCTCCCAGCGGGCTGACCAGCTGGAACATCCCTACAACGCAGGAAGGAGAACACCAGGGACCCCGTGGAACCCCGCCCACCCGGCGCGACAGCCGGGCAGCCAGGCACGACCTGGCAGTGGAAATCACCCGCCCGCCAGCACCTCAGGCCAGCACGTCAGGCACGCGAAAGATCGAGGCTAGTGCCCACTTGTTGATCGTGTTGTACGTGCCCGGGGCGACGATGATCGCATCGGGGATCCGCGATCTGGGCGAGCCTGGCGGGCTATACTGGCTGTGCACGGGGTTTCCGGTCAGTGCCTCAATAGCGGCCTGGTCGAAGAACGCCAGGGCGGGAGTGGTCGCGATTACCTGCACGTCCCAGCCGCGATCAATGGCCATTTTTGTGAAGCCGGGGAAATCGATGGCGGGTCCTGCTCCGCAGGCAATGATCGAGAGGACGCGGCTTCGCCCGATAAGGGTCACCTGGCGACGCCGATCTGGGTGGCGAGCTGCTCGGCATCTCGGCGAACGCTGGGCGGGGCTGATGTGACCAGGTCGCGGACGACTTGATGAACCGATGGGCGCCCGGCTACCTCCTCGTGCGCGGTTTCCTCAGCGGCCCGGAGTGCGATGTAGGCATTGGCGTGCTTGCCCCACTGGAGGAAGGCACGGGCGGTGTCGACCAGAAAGGTTGCCTTCCGTTCGGTAGTCGGGATCATGCCGGGGCCGACCTTCCGGGCGGTGTCTACTGCGCTTCCCGCATCGCCGAGGGCAACCGTGAGGTTCACCCGGTACAACTTGGCGTTGGTCGGGCCAAAGGACGTGTTCCGCAAGTTGCCGTCGACGCCGAGCCTTCGCGCTGTCTCGTCGGCTTCGCCGAGCAGATCGCTCGCGGTCTCGCGCTTACCTGCCCGGGCGGCGGCCTCTGCTCCTCGTAGCAAGACCGCCCCGTAAACCGACAGCGATTCAGGGGTGTGCGCGGGCATGTCGTGATCTAGGCGCTCGGCGTAGGCACTTGCTGCCGTGATCGCTGTAGGGAAGTGACCGCCGCTCATCAAGGTGGCGGTGATCGTGGTGGCGCTCGCGCCCACCGTGAGCGGATCCCCGCTGGCCTCGGCGGCGCGCATGCTGCGGTCGGCTGCCAGGTAGGCAAGGCCCTGATCATCTAGCTTGAGTAGTCCTAGGGCGGCGACACGGTGCGCTTCGGCGCACAGCATGAATGCGCGGCTCTGCGGCTCGTCATCGAGCGCTAGGCAAGCGGCGTTCAGGCGCGCGAGAAGGGGCGGCAAGGTCTTAGCCAGGTCCGAATAGCGGCCTGCTGAGAACTGGGCCCACACGGTGGCGACCGCTGCCGTGAGTGAGCCGATGTCCGGTTTCTCGTGTAGTCCCTCATCCGGAGGGCCACCGGGTTGCATGGCCAGGACGGGGGCGAATGGTTCCACCGTCAGCCGGGATGCATCAGATGGCGTGTCGGCGAGCACCGCGTTGAGCATGGCGGTGCCGGTCAGCCCTACGAAGGTTCGGCGTCGCACCTGGTCGTCATCCTCTTGCTCGTCCCCGGCATTGAGGTTAAGCAGACTTGAGGGGTGCGGCGATTGCAAGGCCAGCGGGGTATCCCGTTGCGGGATACCGTGCTGGTGCGATTCCCGGCCTGATGGCTTGCGGGGCGCTAGTCCGAGGATGATGCGGGCCGGGTCGGGCAGGTTCAGCCCGGCGGCGATCTCTTCGAACTTGGCGAGGTGCTTGACCTCGGAGGCGCCTCGCTCGATGTCGCTGATCTTGCCCTGGGACCAGCCGCATGCCATGCCGATCTGGGTTTGGCTGGCCCCGGTGTATTGCTGGACCAAGGCGAAGAAGCGGCCCGGCTGTCCGGGGCAGTGACGCAATGCCCGCCCCCGGGCCACACGCTGCGGCGGTTGACGCCGACGATGAGCTGTTCGCTGTGGAGAACCTGCGCGAGGCGCGGCTGGCTCCTGTATGCCCAAATGTCGCAAACCGCTCCTGGGCCCGAGGCATAGGGGTAAGGGGAAGGGGCATGGATACATGCGCCACTCACGTGCACTCGTCAAGTGAAAAAGTCATATGTACTTGGCACTTGCCAAGGTGGGCCGCCGAAGGCACCATAGCTAAGAGAGCGGTCAGATGAAGAGGGGCTGCAGCATGCCCTGCATTACCGTCTGGACGCGAAAGGGCCTCTTGCCTAGGTGTTTGGGACCAGTTCGGCAAGAGGCCCTTCGTCCGTCCTAGCGGACGCCGTGGGCCGCGAGGATCAGCCTGGCCGCCTCCTCGGCGAGCTTGCAGGCGATCCGGACTATCCGGTCTACGTCATCCCAGGTTGGACGGCGGAGTCGTCGGCTTCGGTTTGCCATCTCTTTCCCTTCCCTCTACCTCGCCCTAGGGAGGCCATAGCGGCTTCCACGGGAGCCGGGGTGGCGATCCGGCCGCGGCGCGGATAGCCGTGAGGGAGGGGTCAAGGAACGACGAAACTGCCGATGTTTTCCGCTCCCTACTAAAGTGACATGTCCGGGCAGACTTAGGCAAGCGGCCAGCAGCAATTTGCTACAGCGTCGACTCCGATGGTCAGACAGGTGGCGTACTGAAACGCTGTGGACCTCTAGGGAGTTGGCATCGTCTCCGGCGGCGGCGAGGCAGCGCGCCCCGGGATCCTGGTCCCAAAGGGCTAATGGCACGTTGATGGCACGGGTATCCCGCGACGGCCATCAATCGAGCAAGGCCCAGTCAATGAAAATCTTTCGCTGCCTGGATCTTCGTCGTTGGAGCGGGTGACGGGAATCGAACCCGCACTGTCAGCTTGGGAAGCTGATGTTCTGCCATTGAACTACACCCGCGCGCCACGAGGGACTGCCGCCGCGGGCGGAGTCTCCGTGTACTCGCTCAGACATCGTACCGGACAAGTAAGGTTGCTCGCGTGCTGCTCTCTGATCGTGACATCAAGGCCGAGTTGGCGTCCGGGCGGGTCAAGCTCGACCCGTACGCCCCGGAACTGGTCCAGCCCTCCAGCGTCGACGTGCGCCTGGACCGGTACTTCCGCGTCTTCGAGAACCACCGGTACCCGCACATCGACCCGGCGATCGAGCAGCCCGACCTGACCCGGCTCCTGGAGACGGCTGGCGAGGAGCCGTTCGTCCTCCACCCGGGCGAGTTTGTCCTCGGGTCGACTTTTGAAGTAGTGTCTCTTCCAGACGACATTGCCGGCCGGCTAGAGGGAAAAAGTTCTCTCGGACGCCTGGGACTGCTCACGCACTCCACTGCCGGGTGGATCGACCCGGGATTCTCCGGACACGTCACGCTCGAACTGTCCAACGTCGCGACGCTGCCGATCAAGCTGTGGCCCGGCATGAAGATCGGGCAGCTGTGCCTGTTCCGCACGAGCACCCCGGCCGAGCACCCTTACGGCTCATCGGTCTACGGGTCCCGCTACCAGGACCAGCGCGGCCCCACGCCCTCCCGCTCCTACCTCAACTTCTTTCGGACAAAGCTGTAGCCGCCGAGCGCGGGCACTTACCGGCGGCCTCCTGGTACACAGGAGGCCGCCAGGTCAAAGACTGACCCCTGCCTGCCTACCGGCTTGAGTCCAGGCTCCCCCTCTTCGCCCCTGCGATGAAGGATTGCCAGGCTTGAGCCGGGTAACTCACCCGAGGGCCGGAGGGGTCTACCGAATCGCGCACGATGACAGCGCCGATGGTCGGCGCGACTTCGACACATTGACCATTGTGGATGCTCCGGCGCGATTTTCGCCAGGCAGCGGCAGGTACCCCAAGATCTTCTGATGACATCCGGAAACTCTTTCCTTTTCCTAACAACACCTACCGGGTCGGCCGTTTCCCCCGCGAAGCTATCGCGATACTTCGACAACTCAATCGGTGCGTGCGCAATTTGCATTTGCAGGCGGCCATACGGCGGTCCGCACGCGAACGAGGTCGACTGGGCGTGGTACCACGCTGCAGTAACATGGTTCATGGTTATGGGCTTCCGTACGTAGCGCAACATTAGCGCCCCCGTCGACTGGCAGTGGGTATTTACAGCAAGCGTGACTCCATCGCCGCGCCACCCCGCCGCCACATCGACCAGCAAAGGGGACAAAAGTCGCAAATATCCCCAATACAGGACCATCAGCGGCCTACTGATGTGACGGACTTGTTGACGTGAGGCGGAAAGTGACATGGACGCGACCGGCAGAGCCGCTGCCGCAATGATCACCAACCGACAGGTCACGGTAACAAATTGCATTACCTGGCACTCATGACGCCTGATCCGGGCTGGCCAGCAGAAGTTACCCGCGCGCCTTGTCACCTATGTAGGACTCCCGGACTTCCTTGATTATCTTTACCGAGTCTTGTGGACTGGAAGACATTACCCGCAAGTGCTCAAACACTTGCTCATAGCGATCCACATCTTGGGCGCGCTCCACATAAATCTGCCCAGCGAGATCTTCAACGTAGACCACTCGGGGGGCGCGCTCGCCGAAGCCCAGGATGACGAAATCACTCTCCAGCGCGGGATGCGCGCCGACCGCGAAAGGCAGCACCTGCACTGTAACCCGAGGGAGCCTCGCCACCTCCGCAACGCGGCTCAGTTGCGAGCCCATGACCCGCGGCCCGCCGATCGGCCGGCGCAGTACCGCCTCGTCGAGAATGACCTCGACGCGCGGAGGGTCCAGTCGGGCCAGGACTTCCTGCCGGGTGCCCCGCTCCCGGACGCGTGCCTCAATCAGCGCCTCATCAAAACTAGGGATCCCCACCTGATGTATTGCCCGCGTGTAGTCGGCCACCTGGAACAGGCCCGGCACCACCGCGGACTGGTAGATCCGCATGGTGATCGCTTCCTGCTCAAGGCCGACATAGGTCGAATACGGAAGCTCGTACTCTTGCCACCAGCCCTGCTGCTTGCCCTCGGCCGCCAGCCGGGACATGCGCTCGCGCTCGGCCGGGTCGGTTACGTCGTACAGATCGCACAGGTCGCGCACGTCCCGCAAGGTGGCGGCGCGGGAGCCGGTCTCCATCCGGGACACCTTGGACGGGGAGCACAGCAGTTCCGCGGCGACCTGCTCGACCGTCATCCCGCGCGCCTGGCGCAGCGACCTCAGGAGGGCGCCAAGCTCTCGGCGACGGACCGTGGGGCTGCGGACTTCCGGCGGCAATGGGGGTCACCTCCTTTCGCTGCCACAGCGGCACCAGCGGGGGACCCGGCCGCACCCACCAAGGTGGGTCGCACCAGGGGTACCGACAGCAAGTATGGGGCTGATCTTACATGCCATGCCATCAGCACGGGCGCCCGTCACGTGTTGCAGTCACGTGAAATTGTCACGTGTTCCTGGCACTTGCCAACGGTGTCAACGGCAGGCACCATTGAGTTAAGAGCAGGTAGCTCCTCCAACGACCCGCACGACAATGGGGTCAGGCGGTGGCCTTCGGGTTGCCGGTCTCAGATCGCTAGCCCACGGCCTCACGGGAGCCAGCGCATCACGAGGGGAGGGCACCGGATGCTCCATCCGCTTGCGCCGCGCCAGCGACCCGGACCGCGCGAACCGCGTCTTCCCCCGAAATGCTGTGCCTCTCAACACGGTGCCTCCCAACACGGTGCCCCCCAACACGGTGCCCGTAAATACAGCTGGGCCGGTGCTGTAACACCGACCCAGCGAAACATCACCCAAGCCTCAGCTGCCACCGAGAGATTGGACAATGGCATGTTCCAAGGTACCCCGCTCGCCGGGAAAGGCAACCCTACCTGGCCATTTAGTAACGTGACGGAAACCCTGACCCCCTGGCGCAATGACCTGCTCCAGCGGCCGGCCATCGGGCTAGACCACAGGGCGGGGGAACTCCGTCTCGCCATCCCCCCGCGGGGGCTGGCCCGCGCCATCGTGACGGAGGTTTCCGCGTGGCTGGCCGACATCCCCCGCCGGATCGGCGACCACTTGTTCCTTGTCAGCGACGAAGAGGCGTACTGGCACGGCTGGCGGGTCACCCGGCTTCATGGCGGCCTCGGCCGCAGCTATCGAGATCACCGCTTTGCCGACCGGTGATGGCCAATCGTGATCAGCCTCGGGGCCGTGGGGCTGATCGCGGCCGCGGGGGCCGGGCTGGCGGCGTGCGGCACGCGACCGCGTTGCCGCCCGCCAGCCCGCAGGCCGGCCCGCGTTTCCCGCGCTAGGCGCCCGGGGCGGGCGTGGCGTCCGTCCACCCCGCGCTGAGGATCGTGTAAGTCGCGGTCACCGTGCCCGGCGGCGGCGTGACGACCGGGCCCAGCGGGCCCTCATAGGTGACCCCGGACTGATGGGGCATCGACCAGGCGACGAAGTCACTGATGCCGTCACCGTTCGGTAGCACCTTGACGGTCGCGCCGCGCGGCACGCAGTAGGTGAACCCGCCGTAGGTGTACGGGTGAGAACCAATGCCGCCGACCTGGACTCCGGGGGTGGTGCCCGCGAACTCGGACTGCCCGCAGGAGGTCGCGCCGGGAATCGCGCCGGACGCGGCCGGCTTCCTCCCGGTGGTCGACTGCGACAAGGCCACCGTCTCCTCGGCTAGCAGCGTGCCGGCCTGCGGGGAGATGACCAGCGTGAGCGGCCCGCCCAGGATGCCGCTCGCGCCGAAGGTCTTGTAGGCCCCGCCGTCGAGGCCGATCCGGTACCCGGACCGGCCAACCGCGTCGGTGGCCTTGCCCAGCATCTGGATGCCGGTCAGCCCGGCGAGGACCCGGAACGCCGCCGCGCGCACCTGCGGGGTGATGGGCTCGTGATCGAGCAGGTCGGCGAGGACACCGAAGACCTCGTAGCTGTGCTGGTTCTTCACCCCAGCCTGGTAGCTGCCCTTAACCATCTCGTCCAGCTGAGCCAGCAGCGTCGCGGGGTCGCTGGGCAGCGACTGGAACTGGGCGGGGGTCAGCCGGGTGGGGCCGTACCGCAGGTCGCTGAACGCCTCCATGCCGACTACGCGCAGCTTCGCGCTCGGGAGCGCGGGCGATCCGGCGGCCCGCCACTGGGCCGCCCCGCCGGGGGTGGCGAGCGTCGTCGTGTAGCCCGCGTCGGAGTAGGCGATGTACCACTGGTTCTTGGTTGGCCGCATCGGGTACCAGGTGACCCACGGCGACAGCGTCTCCCGCAACGCGTACGGGTGAGCGTTGGTGCCGCCCGGGATGAGCTTCGTGCTCGCGATGGACACCCGCCAGTACTTCCCCGGCGGCTGGGCTGGCTGCGCCGCGGCGACCTGGGCGGCCGCGTTGAGCACCTGCGCCGCCGTCGGATGGTCAGGAACGGAGCCCGCGGGCCCGTTGGGTGCTGAAATGGCGCTTTGCAGGATCTTGCCCACCGTGAGCGGGGCAACCACCGCGACGACCACGGCGACGGCGACCAGGAGGGGACCGCCGGTCCCCAGCCACGTCCGCCACCGGGCGGTGCGGCGCGGTCGTTCGGGGCGCCGCGCCGCGCGGGGGAGCACCGTCTCCAGGACCGGGGCGTGCCGCTCCAGCGACTGCAGGACGGCGCGCAGGTCGTCTTCGTTTCTCATTTGCTGCTCTCCTCATTCACCACGCGCGGGGCCATCTCGACGCGCAAGGCGGCGAGGGCCCGGGACGCGTAGCCGCGGATGGTCCCCGGCGCGCAGCCGAGGATTTCCGCGATCACGCTGTCGGGGAGGCCTTCGTAATAGCGAAGGACGAGCACGGCGCGCTGCCGCCGGGGCAGCTTGCCGAGCTCGGCGAGCAGGGCGTCACGTTCGGCGTAGCCAAGGGCGTGATCTGGGGTGAGGCGGTCATCAACGTCTTGCGCGCTGCCGCCGGGGATCAGCCGCCATGAGCGGCGGCGCCAGGTCAGGTACTCGTTGACGACCATCTTGCGCACGTACAGCTCCGGGTGGTCCAGCTCGCGGATCTGCGGCCAGCGCTTGTGCACCCGGATCAGTACCTCCTGGACCACGTCCTCGGCGAGCCCGCGGTCGCCAGTCAGCACGCCGGCAAAGCGCAGCACCGCTGGCAGCCTGGCGGCCGCGAACTCGTCGAATCTCATCGTCTTCCCATCGTCGGGTTCTCCCGACTAGAACACGACCCTGCTGGCCCGGAATGTTGTGCGGGAACGGCCGCCAATGGAGCGGCCATCGGTCCCCGGCTACTCGGCCTTCTTGCCGGTGATCTTGTCCTTGGCCGCGGCCAGGGTGGTCCAGTGCCTGGCGAGGGCCTGCTTCACGACCCCGCCTTCCTCGGGTGCCCATGAGGTGGTGCGCGCCTTGCGCGAGCCCTCGTGGATGAGCTCGTAGGCGTACCCGGCGATCGACTTGCGGGTCACGCCCGGCGGAAGGGACATCTTCCGGAACCCGTGGTAGGTGTTATCGCTGGTGAGCATCATCACGCACCGGTTGAACAGCGGGGCGATGGCACGGGGCTCGGTCTTGGGGTCGGTGCGGACCAGTAGCGCGCCGCCGTACCCCGGGGGCCAGTCCTTGTTCAGGTAGAGCAAGACGTTCAGGACTCGCAGCCAGTCCTTGTGGTCCGGGTGGATGTTGAAGTCGACGTGGGTGTCCAGGAAGCCGCCGTCCCCGCTCTGATGGAAGCCGCCGCCGTGGAAGGCCGGGTCCATGAACAGCGTCCGCCCCGTGATCGCGGCGATGATGTCGGTGAACTCGGCGGACATCAGGCGGTCATGGTACCTCCCGCTCGCCGGGCCGGCCTCGGCGAGCGTGGCCCGCTCCCGCTTGTCGCCGAACATGTAGTCGTTCGAGCGGGCCATGCCGTCCATCGGCGGGAACTCGGCCAGCAGCTCCCCGGCAAAGCCCTCGTCGAGAAAGTCATCGATGATGACCAGCGGGAACGGCTCCCCCGCGGCGTATTCCCCGGCGATGATCGAAACTTTTTTCGACCAGTCTCCTAGCAACGTTACCTCCGGTGTTGTCTTCGCAGGTGGATTCGCGCGCCCGGCGCCGGGGCTCTCGACTAAGAACACGCGCCTACTGGCCCGGAATGTTGCACGACAGGTACCAGCCAGGCGCTCGGTGACCCTTGGCCCTGCGGCGAGTCGAGGGAACGCGCCGCGGCGGGCGCGCGTTCCTCATCTGGCCGGCGGAAGCGAAAATTCCCGGCGCAGGCGGGAATCAGATCGGGCCTCAGGAAAGTTGAGCCTGTATGACTCAAGTCAATTTGACACCCTGGAACGGGTACGGCAAGCTTGAGCCTGCACAACTCAACTTCCTACACTACAAGGACTGCTCATGGCACGTGCGGTAGGTATTGACCTCGGGACGACCAACTCCTGTGTTGCCGTCCTCGAAGGCGGCGAGCCGACGGTCATCGCCAACGCTGAGGGTTCGCGGACCACCCCGTCCGTGGTCGCGTTCGCCAAGAACGCGGAGGTTCTCGTCGGCGAGGTCGCGAAGCGGCAGGCCGTCACCAACGTGGACCGGACCATCCGCTCGGTCAAGCGCCACATGGGGACCGACTGGTCGGTCACCATCGATGGCAAGAAGTTTAGCCCGCAGCAGATCAGCGCGTTCATCCTGCAGAAGCTGAAGCGGGACGCGGAGGCCTACCTCGGCGAGAAGATCACCGACGCGGTGATCACCGTCCCGGCCTACTTCAGCGACGCCCAGCGGCAGGCGACCAAGGAGGCCGGCACGATCTCCGGCCTGAACGTCCTGCGGATCATCAACGAGCCCACCTCCGCGGCGCTGGCCTACCACCTGGAGAAGGAGGGGTCGGCCAAGATCTTGGTCTTCGACCTCGGCGGCGGCACCTTCGACGTCTCGCTGCTCGACGTCGGCGACGGCGTGGTCGAGGTCGAGGCGACCAGCGGCGACAACCACCTCGGGGGCGACGACTGGGACCAGCGGATCGTTGACTGGCTGGTGCAGGACTTCAAGAGCGGCTACGGCGTCGACCTGTCCAAGGACAAGATGGCGCTGCAGCGGCTGCGCGAGGCGGCGGAGAAGGCCAAGATCGAGCTCTCGCAGTCGATGGAGTCGCAGATCAACCTGCCCTACATCTCGCACTCCCCGGACGGCCCGCTGCACCTGGACACCCGGCTGACCCGGGCGGAGTTCCAGCGGATGACCTCGGACCTGATCGACCGCTGCAAGGCGCCGTTCCAGCAGGTCATCAAGGATGCCAGCGTCAAGGTGGCCGACATCGACCACGTGGTTCTCGTCGGCGGCTCGACCCGGATGCCGCAGATCCAGGCCGCCGTGGCGGAATTCTTCGGCCGTGCGCCGCTCACCAATCTAAACCCGGATGAAGTGGTGGCCCT
>JAICUO010000608.1 GCA_025935815.1 Streptosporangiaceae bacterium | reverse complement strand
TTGAACCCGTACTGCTCGTTGTCCTTCAGGCAGTCCGCGAGCAGCGTGTCATGGCTGCCGAGCATGACGCCGGCGCCAGCGTTGTCCGTGATGGTCGAGTGGTCGATCGTCCACGAGGTCGCCGAGTCGTGGTTCACGACGCCCTGGTCCTGGTTGCCGCCCGGCTGGCCGAAGTTCTGGATGGTCAGGTAGCTGATGGTGACGTCGGCGGACTCGCCGCCGAAGGCGGAGTCGTTGACATGCTGCCCGTCCAAGATCGCGCCCGGGCCACCGATGTACCTGGACCCGGTGCCCGGCTGGACCTGCGCGAATTCCCCGGGACCGAGTGTGTGCACCCCGGGCGCGAACCAGTAGGTGATTCCTCCCATGCCCAGGTCAATGCCGGAGTCGTCGCCAGCTGGGACCGTGATCGCGCCGGGCGGCGGACTCGCCGGCCCGCTAAGCACAGGCGCGTTCCCGCACACGTGCCCGCCAGGGATCGCGACCGGGCCCGTCGGCGTCGGCGTCGGCGTGGGGGTAGGGGTAGGGACGGGCGTTGGGTCGGTGGTGGGCGTCGGCTCAGTGGTGCCCGTGGGCTGGTCGGTCGGGGTCGGCTGGTCGGTCGGCGTGGGCTCGGCCGTCGCCGTGGGGCTGGACGACGAACTGGTCGGCTCGGGCGTGGGGCTCGTCTGGCTAGCGGAAGGCGATGGATGCGGCCTTGGCCCGGGATGGCCGGACCCCGCGTCTGCGGACACCGGATTGCAGCCCGCTGCCAGTGCCACCGTGCACGCCGCCGCCGCGATCGGAAGCAGGACTCGCCAAGAAAACCACTCCGCCATCATTCCCCCAATTCCCCGTCGGACATTCTGGCGTTAGCAATGACGGCCGAGACGAAAGCTGAGCATTTCTTTCGCGCAATTATTCGCACCGAAAGAAAAGGGCAGCTCGTATTTGCTCTGCCTGCGCATAACCTGGCGCACGCCAAAGGGGATTGACAACGTCCACCCGTTAATGGCAGCCGCGCGCAGCGAGGAACTGCTGAACGCGATGCGTGACCCTCCGGACCGTCTCGGTAATCATAGCAGGTGAGCGGCGGTCCCGCCGTGGATTTCGCGCACGCGGACCGAGGCCCCGTGGCGCACTGGCGGAGGGTTGCCGGAGGCTTACATCACCTTGGTGCCGTACATCTCGCCGAGCGGGTCGGCGAGCAACTCCAGGCGGGTCCCGTCCGGGTCCTTGAAGTAAATCGAGGTCTTGCTGGCGGTGTGGTACTCGATCCCGGCCGCGTCGAGCTTGCCCTTCAGGTAGTCCCACTTCTCCTTGGTGACCGAGATCGCGATGTGGTTGAGGTTCCCCAGCGTCTCCATGTACGGCCCCAGGTCGAGCCCGGGGAAGTCGAAGAACGCGAGCAGGTTCCCGTTCCCCACGTCGAAGAAGAAGTGGTTGGACCCCTTGTAGTCCCGGTTGCCGAAGATCTCGGTGAGCGGGAACTCCAGTAGTCCCTGGTAGAACTTGATTGTCTGCTCGACGTTAGAGCAGATGAACGCCGCGTGGTGGATGCCCCGCGCCGGCGTCGGCGGGCGCTCCGCCCGTCCCGGCGTCAGGTACTCCGCCTGCAGCCGGGCGCGCTCGGCCTCGATCGCCGCGATGTCGATCGGCTCGTTGCTCATGTGCTCAGTTAAGCACTGGCCGGGCTGATCTCGGCGGGCGCGTCCCCGTCCGCTTCCTGGCGGCGGATCGTCGCGCGGCCAAGCAGTAGCCAGCCGGCGAACGCGATGACCAGGGCGACGACGACGCCCAGGTTCGCGTACGCCCAGGCCCCGGACTTGCCGCCCAGGCCAATCGGCTCAAGCAGGTACCCCTGCCACGACAGCCAGCCGGCGAAGGAGTTGGTGACCAGGCCCCAGCCGATTGCCGTGCCGACGACGAGCAGCGCGACCGGCGCCCACCGGATGGTGCCGTACCGGCCGGCGGCGGTGAACAGCTCCGCCTCCGCGTACGCCCGGCGGCGCAGCAGGATGTCGGCGAGCATCACCCCGCACCAGGCCGAGATCGGGACGCCGAGCGTGATCAGGAACCCCTCGAACGGCCCGAAGAAGTTGGACGAGAAGAACACCATGTAGACCGCCCCGGCGATCATCAGCGCCCCGTCGATGAGCGCGGCGCTCCACCTCGGGATGCGCACCCCGGCGGCCAGCATCGTCAGCCCGGAGGAGTAGATGTCCAGTACCGCGCCGCCGACCAGGCCGAGTACGGCGACGATCACGAACGGCACCAGGTACCACGTGGGCAAGATCGTCGACAGCGCGCCGATCGGGTCGCCGTTGATGGCCTGCAACAGCGTGGGCGAGGATCCCGCGAGCAGCAGCCCGAATGCGAGCAGGAACACCGGCGCGATCGAGGACCCGAACGTCGTCCAGAACACGACCCCGGCCCCGGAGGACCGGCGCGGCAGGTAACGCGAGTAGTCCGCCCCGGTGTTCACCCAGCCCAGCCCGAAGCCGGTGGCAACCAGCACGATCGCGCCGAGGAACGCCTGGAACGACCCGGAGTGCAGCCCGGAGACCGTCGCCCAGTGGATCTTGCCCCCGACCAGGATGAAGTAGACGACCGTCAAGATGCCGGTGATCACCGTGATGATCGCCTGCAGCCGCATGATCGTGTCGAAGCCGAGCGCCGCCGACCCGACCACCAGCGCGGTGATGACCAAGAACGCGATGACCTTCGTCGCGTCTCCGGAGGACCAGCCAAGCTGGTGGAACACCGTGGCCGTGGCCAGCGTGGCGAGCACCACCAAGATGATCTCCCAGCCGACGTTGAGCACCCACGACACCAGCGAGGGCAGCTTGTTGCCCTGCACGCCGAACGCCGCCCGCGACAGCACCAGCGTCGGCGCGGACCCGCGCTTGCCGGCCACCGCGATGAACCCGACGAGCAGGAACGACACAACGATCCCGATCAGCCCGGCGATGACCGCCTGCCAGAACGAGACCCCGCCCTCGAGCACGTACGCCCCGTAGCCGAGGCCGAGCACGGAGATGTTCGCCGCGAACCACGGCCAGAACAGGCTCCGCGGCACCCCCTTCCGCTCATCCTCGCCGATGACGTTGATGCCGTTGGCCTCGTAACCAAGCGGTCGCTGCGGCGCTTCTGCAGTCACCAGGCGCTCCCTTCTCCCAGTTACACATGAGCCGCGCTGGGCCTCGCAAGATACAGCCTCGCAAGATACAGCTACGCCCGCTAACGTCGCATTCCGGAGGGACAGAATGCAAGCTCGGGACCGGGCGCGCGGCGCTCTTTACGGCCTGGCGATCGGGGATGCCCTCGGCATGCCGGCCGAGATGCTGTCGCGCGCCGAGGTCGTCGCCCGCTGGGGCCCGCTGCTAGCGGGCTTCGAGGCTGCCCCGCCCGGTCACCCGATCGCGGACGGCATGCCCGCCGGATCGGTGACCGACGACACCGAGCAGGCCGTCTTGCTGGGCCGCCTCCTCGTGCGCGGCCGTGGCGAGATCGACCCCCGCGAGTGGGCGGCCGCCCTGGTGGGCTGGGAACGCGACATGACCGCCCGGGGTCGGCGCCAACTACTGGGACCCTCTACCAAACGGGCAGTGGCGGCTGTGCTGTCCGGAACCCCGCCCGAGGAGGCGGGCCTCGGCGGCGACACCAACGGCGCCGCGATGCGCATCGCCCCCGTCGGCATCGCATTTCCTGGCGACGTCAACCTGCCTGGCCGGGTCCGGCAAGCCTGCGTCGTCACCCACAACACCCCCGTAGCGATGGCCGGCGCGCTCGCGGTGGCCACCGCCGTCAGCGCCGGAATCGCCGGCCGGGGGGTTAGCTCGGCGATCCGCGCGGCCATCAGGCTCACCCTTATGCACGGCTACTCGCCGTCCCCCGCCCATGACGACATCCCGGCGCGCGTCAAGCGGGCCGTCAAGCGGGTGCGCGGCCGCACGCTGGAAGAAGCCGCCGACTACCTTGTCACGCGGATCGGCACCAGCCTCGCCACCATCGAATCGGTGCCCGCCGCGTTCGGCGTGCTGTCCGCCGTGCCCGATGACCCCTGGCAGGCGTGCCTGCTCGCCGCCTCCCTCGGCGGCGACAGCGACACGATCGCCGCCATGGCCGGCGCGATAGCGGGCGCCTGCCACGGCCTGTCCGGGTTCCCCGAGCACGCGATCGCCGCGGTCGACGCGCACGGCCTGGGCCTCACCGAGCTAGCGGACGCCCTCTACGCCCTCCGCCAGCCATGGGCGCCGGAGCGGTAACACGGTGGGGCGCGTGCGGGTAATAGATGAACTGACGTGACTGGAGCGGCACGCGGGCGGTCACGGCAGCGGGCCGTGGGGCGACCTGGGCGACTTCGTCTACATTTCCGGGTACGGCCTGGTCCCTTGAGGCAAGGGGCCTTATCAGCGGACCGGGGACTTGACCGGGATCCAGACCTGGACCGTGGTCCCGGCCCCGGGGACGGACCGCAGGCGGGCGTAGCCGCCGTGGGCGGCGGCAATCGCCTGCACGATGGCCAGGCCCAGGCCACTACCTCTGGCGACACTGCCCTTGATGACGCTGAGATCATCGGGGCGGCTGCCCCGGTGGAACCGGTCGAACGCGCGGGCCGCGTCGGCGGCGGACATGCCCGGACCGTCGTCAGCGACCTCGATCAGCGCGCCGTCTGCCTCAGCGCGCAGCGCGACAGTGGTCGCGGTGCCCG
>JAICUO010000341.1 GCA_025935815.1 Streptosporangiaceae bacterium | reverse complement strand
TTCGGCAGCGGCCAGCCGGCCCGCGGCGGCGGTCCCGGCCCGGACCTGCCGACCCGCGCCAGCCGGGGTTCCTTCGGTAACCCGAAGCCGTTCCAGGACGCGCCAGCGCCGTTCGGTGACGGCCCGGCCGCGCCGCGCGCTTCCGCGTCCCCGTTCCAGGACCCTCCCGCCCCCGTGCGAGCCCCTGGCCAGTTCCACGCGGCCGGCGATGGCGGTGGCCAGTCCGCCGGGACCGGGCCGAACGGGCTGCCGAAACGGCAGAAGATGGCCAGCATGGCGCCCCAGTTGCGCGACAGCCGGCCGGAGACGCCGAATAGCCCGCTGGTCGGGCGCTCACCGGAACAGGCCCGCGCGCTGCTGTCGTCGATCCAGCGCGGGCTGCGGACAGGTCGCGACGAGGGCGCCGAGGACGGAGCCGCTAACGGCTCCGGGAACGGCGCGGCCGAGACCGATGACGAAGCTCACCAATGAGCGGAGGCCCCGTGCAAGAGCTGGACTGGCTACTCCATAACCTGGTGGCGACGGTCGGCGGGGTCCGGAACGCGGTCATCCTTTCCCCCGACGGCCTGCCACTGGGCCGCACGCCGGGGCTGAGTCCCAGCGACGCCGACCACCTGGCCGCCCTCGCCGCCGGCGCGCAGAGCCTCGCGCACGGGACGGGGCGGAAATTCGGCCACGGTCACGTCGTCCAGACCACGATCGAGATGGACGCCGCCATCTTGTTCGTCACGCCAGCTGGAAGGGGGACGTGCGTGGCACTGCTCGCCGACGCGGACGCCGACCACGGCCAAATCGCCTACGAGCTCGCGGTACTCGTCAAGCGCGTTGGCCAGCACATAATCGCTGACCAGAGGTTTCCCGTCCGAGATACAGCCTGACAACCCGGTGGGGACATGACCGAGGACGAAAGATGGACCGAGTGGGACTCCGGGCCGGTGGCCCGCCCCTACACGGTTACCGGGGGGCGTACCCGGCCGAGCGTCGAGCTGCGCTTCGACCTCATTGACGTTGTTGGCTGGACGGGGAAGCAGGTCGACCCGATGTCCGTCAGCTATGAGGGTCGCCAGATCCTGGAGCTGTGCCAAAGGCCGATCACCGTGGCCGACCTGGCGTCCGCCCTGGGCCTGCCACTGGGCGTCGTCCGGGTCCTGCTCGGCGACCTCGTGCACGACAACCTGGTCGACATCCGGGTCCACGCCCCGAAGGGACGGGTTACCGACCAGCGCCTGCTGGCCAGGATCCTGGCCGGCATCCGCGCCTTGTGAGCCCGCCGCCGGCCTACCCGAACGACTTGTGGAAGCCGAACACCCTCTTGTCGCGCGCGGTCGCCGAGTCGACCATCCGGTTGCGCCACGGCGTCGACACGGCCGCCTTGTACTCCGGCGTGTCGAAGACGTCCATGCTCGCCAGGTCGTGCAGCGACAGCCACGCGGGGGCGGTGCCCGCGCACAGCCGGTAGCGGCGGATCCGCTGCCAGCCCGGCGCCGCGAGCAGCATCGGAATGTGCTCTTCGGCATACCAGGCGGCCATGTCGTCCTCAAGTGCCGTCGGCACCGACATCGACACGATCATCAGCACCGGGCCGGGACGCTCGAGCTCCGCGCCGTCGGAGCTGACCTGCTCATACACCCGGCGGTCGAGCAGCGCCAAGTCGGCCAGGACCTTCTTCTCCCGCGCGCTGGCCGACGGGGCCAGCGCCTGGTACTCCGGGCTGTCCACCGCCCCGGCCTGGGTCTCGTAGATCGCCAGCCATGGGGGCGCCGCCTCATCCAGCGCGCGGAACCGGTAGCCCGCCGTGATCCCTGGCACGGTGAGCCGGGCCGGCCCGTGCTCGCTGTCGTACCAGTCGTGGAACTCATCCAGCGGGACCCGCCCCGGGTCGGTGTACGCGAAAAGCAGACCGTCAGCCATAGCACTGATCGTATTCCGGGGAGCTCCCGCCCGGTAAGGTGGCCCGGACCTAGGCTCGGCTGCCCGCGGGCTACCTCATCGGCTAGCCGCGGCTTACTCAGTCAACCGGCGCCGCCATCGGGTTGACGCCCGCGCTAGCGTCTACCCATGATCATCGACTGCCATGGCCACTACACCACCACGCCCGCGGCGTTCGGCGCCTACCACGACGCGCTGCACGCGCGGCTCGCGGCCGGCGCCGGGGAGCTCCCGCGGTTGCCAGCCATCAGCGATGACGAGATCCGCGCCAGCATTGAGGGCAACCAGGTGCGCGTGCAGCGCGAGCGCGGCATCGACCTGACGATCTTCTCCCCGCGCGCCTCCTGGATGGAGCATCACGTCACCGACCGGGCGACCGCGCAGGCGTGGGCCCGCGCCTCCAACGACCTGGTCCACCGGGTAACCGAGCTGTTCCCGAAGAACTTCGCCCCGGTCTGCCAGCTCCCGCAAGTACCCGGCGGCGGCCTGGAGGACTGCGTGGCCGAGCTGGAGCGCTGCGTGACCCAGCTGGGCTTCCTCGGCTGCAACCTGAACCCGGACCCGGCCGGAGGCTTCTGGAGCTCGCCCCCGATGACCGATGAGTACTGGTTCCCGCTGTACGAGAAGATGACCGAGCTGGATGTCCCGGCCATGATCCACGTGTCGACCTCGTGCAACCCGGCGGCGCACACCCTCGGCGCGCACTACCTCAACGCCGACACGACCGTCTTCATGCAGCTCGTCCAGGGCAGCCTGTTCCAGCGCTTCCCGAGCCTGCGTTTCGTCATCCCGCACGGCGGCGGCGCGGTGCCCTACCACTGGGGCCGCTTCATCGGCCTGGCCGTCCGCGAGAAGCTCGCGCCGGTCGAGGCCAACGTGCTCGGCAACGTCTACTTTGACACCTGCGTCTACCACCAGCCCGGCATCGACCTGCTCACCAGCGTCGTCCCGGTCGGCAACATCTTGTTCGCGTCGGAGATGCTCGGCGCCGTCCGCGGCGACAACCCGCGGACCGGCGCCTCCTGGGATGACACCAAGCGCTACGTCGACGCCGCCAAGCTCACCGACGAGGAGCGGGGCCTGATCTACGAGCACACCGCCCGCCGCGTCTACCCGCGCCTGGCAGGCCGCCTGGGCTAGGCCAAGTCCACGATCGTCTCTCCCGGGCCCGCGAGGATGAGCTCGCCGACCGAGTTGCTCAGCACGTCACGCGCGTCGGAATCGAGGTCGGCGTCGGACACCAGGGCACTGGCGTCGGAGAGGCGGGCCATCGCGCACAGGCCGACCACGCCCCACTTGGTGTGGTCGGCAAGGACGATCAGCCGGCTGGTCGCGGCCACCATGGCGCGGTTCATCTCCGCCTCCAGCAGGTTCGGCGTGGTGAAGCCGGCCGCCAGGTCCATCCCGTGCACGCCCAGCAGCAGCGCGTCAACGTGCAGGCCGCTCATCGTCTGCACCGCTATGGGGCCAACCAGCGCGTCGGACGGCGTGCGGACGCCGCCGGTGAGCAGCACCGTCTGTGACCGGTCGCCGTGGGCGTGCAGGTAGTCGGCGACCCGGACGCTGTTGGTGACCACGGTCAGCCCCGGAATCCGGGCCAGGTGCAGGGCCGACGCGTATGTCGTCGTCCCCGCGCTGACCGCGACGGTGGTGCGGGGCTGGATCAAGGTGGCCGCCACGGCGCCGATCTGGTCCTTCGCGGCCAGTTCGCGGTGCGACTTCACCTCGAAGCCGGGCTCGTCGCTGGTGCTGCGCGCGGGGGCGGTGGCGCCGCCGTACACCTTCTTGATCAGGCCCCGGCCGGCGAGCGCCTCGAGGTCCCGGCGGACCGTCATCTCGGAAACGCTTAGCTGGTCGGCGAGCTGCGTGATCCGGGCACCGCCGGCCCGCTCGATCTCCGCCAGTATCCAGTCCCGGCGCTGGGCCGGCAGCATGGTGGCGCCGGTGGACTCCTGGTCCGCCATGGTCAGCCCTTCGTCGATCCGAGGGTGAGGCCGGCGATGAACTGCCGCTGCAGCAGAAGGTATACGACCAGGGTCGGCACCGCCACGATCATGGCCGCGGCGGCGATGAGGTTCTGGTTGGAGACGAACTGCCCCTGCAGGTTGGCCAGTGCCGACGTCACCGGCCGCTTCCCGCCAGTGGAGATCAGCGTGATCGCCCAGAAGAAGTCGTTGTAGATCCAGGTCGTCAGCAGCGTGGCCAGCGCGGCCAGCGCGGGCCGGCACAGCGGCAGCGTCAGCCGCCAGTACCGCCCCCACAAGCCGGCGCCGTCCACCTCGGCGGCCTCGTACATCTCACCGGGGATGGTGCGCATGTAGTTGCTGAGCACGAACACGCAAAAGCCGGTCTGGAACGCGACGTTGATCACGATGAGGCCGGTGTAGGAGTCGAACAGGTAGCCGCTGGCGCTCAGGAAGCCCGGCAGCGGGATGAGCAGGTACAGCCGGTACAGCGGGGTGATGATGACCTGCTGCGGGAGCAGGTTGCCCGCGGTGAACAGCAGCAGGAGCGCGAGGTTGACCTTGATGTTGACCCGGGTGACCACGAACGCGACCATGCTGGCCAGCAGGAGCGTCACGATCACCGCGGGGATCGTGATCAGCACGGAATTGCCGAAGAACCGCAGCATGTCGCTCTGGGTCCACGCGCTGACGTAGTTCTGGAACGTCAGGTGGTGCGGCAGGCTGACGTACCCGTACTGGCTCGTCTCGGCGTTCGGCCGGAAGCTCACGTACAGCGCGAAGAGCACCGGGACCAGCCACGCCAGGCAGGCGACGATCATGAACGCGTAGGCTGCGGTGCGCCAGGCCCTGTGCCTCGTCATCGCGGCTCCCTCCGGGCGAACATCTGGTACAGGAAGGCCGAGATCGGGACCAGCGAGATCACCAGGAGCACCACGCCGAGCGCGGAGCCGAAGCCGGGCCGCGATGTCTCGCCGACGATGTTGCTGGTGATGAGCGCGGACAGCAGCTCAAGGCCGTTGGTGCCCTTGTTCGTGATGTACACCAGGTCGAAGGCCCGCAGTGACTCGATGACGGTAATGACGGCCACCACGACGTTCATCGGCATCATCGACGGGAACGTGACATGCCAGAACGTCTGCCAGGCGCTCGCGCCGTCGATCCGGGCCGCCTCCCGCAGCGAGGGGTCCACCGCCTTCAGGCCGGCCAGGTAGAGCACCATCACGTACCCGGCCTGGCGCCAGCTTGCCTCGATCAGCACTGACCACAGGTTGATGCTCGGGTTTCCGAGCCAGTCGATCAGGTTCGCGTTGGTGTTGTGCCCGGTCACCACGTTGATCAGGCCGTAGTTAGGCGAGTAGAAGAACTCCCAGATGATGCCGATCAGCGCCAGGCTCAGCATGACCGGCAGGAACAGCACGGTCTGGTAGACCCGGCTGCCCTTGAGGCCGCTGTCGATCAGGACCGCGAAGAACATGCCGAGCGGGGTCGCGAAGGCCACGAACACGCCCAGCCAGATGAGGTTGTGCTGGACCGCGGGCCAGAACGGCGGGTAGTTCGTGGCCGCCTGGTGGTAGTTCTGCCAGCCGCTGAAGCAGCCGTTATCCGGGAACAGGCCACCGGGGATGCACCCCCGGGCGTGCAGGCCGCCGACCCCGTTCCACTGGAAGAGCGACAGCGCCACCGACACCAGCGCGGGCCCCCAGATGAAGGCGATGTCGCCCAGCACGGGGATGGCGAGCATGGCCGCGACGATCAGGATGTCCCGGCGGGAAAAGCGGCGGCCGGATCGCCTGCGCCGGCCGCCTGGTGCCCGCTTGTCCTGCCGGGACTGATCCCGCACAGCCACGTCGTGGATCACGACCGATGTCCGATCCGCATCACTGCCCGAAGATCGACTTCGCCTGATTGGCCAGGCTGGACTGCTGGGACTTGGCGTTGGAGGAGGTCGGCGAGGCGATGAAGCTCAGGATCGACGTCTCCAGCGCCGTCGCCATCGGCGGGGCGGTGTCGCGGTCCCCGAACTGGGCGACGCCCTTGAGGCTCGAGATCGCCTGCACCGACGCCGTCTGGACGGAGTTGTAGCTCGGCACCTGGGCCCCGTTGGCCACCGCCACGTCCCAGCTGTCGTACTTGAGGTAGCTCGCCTCGGCCGCGCCAGTGCCGATGTACTCCAGCACCTGCTTGGCGGCGTCCTTGTTCTTGGCCTTGGCCGGCAGGATGAAGCCGTCCATCGGTGCGTCCATGTAATCCTGGCCGAAGCTGGGGTTGATCGTCGGGAACGGGAAGAAGGCCAGGTCATCGAGTTTCTTGCCGTCGGCGACGTACTGGGCGGCGACCTGGTTGGTGCCCTGGAACATCATGCCGGCCTGCTTGGACTCCAGCGTCTTCGCCGCGTCCTCCCAGATGCGCCCGGCCGCCCCGGTCTGCAGGTAGGGCATGAGCTCGGCCCACTGCTGGAACACCGCGGTGACCTGCGGGTCGGTGTAGGACGCCTTGTTGTGCATCAGGTTGATGTGGTAATCGAACCCGTTGATCCGCAGGTTCAGGATGTCGAACATGCCGAGGGCGGGCCACTGGTCCTTGTCCGCGAACGCGAACGGGACCAGGCCGTCCGTCTTCATCTTCTTGGCCAGCGTGATCATCTCGTCCCAGGTCGCGGGGACGGTGTAGCCCTTCTGCGTGAAGGTGCTCTTGTTGTAGAACACCACCCACGGGTAGTTGTAGATCGGCACGAAGTAGTACTTGCCGTCGGCGCCCTTGCATAGCGCCTTGACCGCGTCGCTGAAGTTCGCGCCGATCTTGTCCCACACGTCATCGACCGGCTCCAGCAGCCCTTGCGCGGCGAAGTACTGCATCCGGTAGCCCGCGAACCACGTGGCGAGGTCGTTGGGCGTGCCCTGCAGGTAGGACGTGATGTCCTGCTGGAAGGTGTTGTGATCGACGGTGTTAACGGTGATGCTGACGCCCGTGGCCGCCTTGGCGTTGCTCACCAGGGCGGCGAAGGCCTGCTTGGGCGCCGGGTCGGAGTAGTTGGAGCCGAAGCTAATGGTGCCGGACGCGGACGCGGACGAGGACGCGCCGCCGCCACTGGCGGAGCTGGAGCTCGAGCTCGAGCTGGAACTGCACGCGGCGAGAGCCCCCGGTACGGTGGCCAGCCCGGCGGTTGCCGCGAGTCCCTTGAGGGCGGATCGCCTGCTGAATCGAAGGTCGTCGGTCGAGGATGTGCGCTTCATTGCCACTCCTTGCAAGTACTGCACAGCTTCACACAGGATGAGTACGGTCCGGCGCGCGGCGTAGTTTAACGAGAGCTGACCTGATGATCTCAACACATAACATGAGTTTGTCAAGACCTGATCGGGCATGCTTACCGAGCCGTAATCTGCGCCCGGTGCGTGCCCGCTGATCGGCGCCTCGCATAGCCTCAGGCAGCATGAATACCGGCGATCCGGCCACGCTAGCGGCATCGACCGAGTCGATCTTGTTAGGTGTTGACCAGGTCAGCGCGGAAGCTTATGAACATCTGTGAGGGGATGTTAGGGTGCAAGCATGACCGGGATCGCCAAGCGCGTCTATGTGCTCGCGGACAGCCGGGAACTCATCTATTTCGATGACGTCGACACCACGCAGCCGCCAGACCGGGCTCCCGACCTTCGCGAGCTAGGCGTGCGCCCGCCCACGGCCGAGATGCGGCACGATCCGCTGACCGGGGAGTGGATCGCTGTCGCCCCCGCGCGACAGAACCGCGTCGTCATGCCGTCCGCCGGACTGGACCCGCTCGCGCCCCAGGCGCCCGGTAACCCGTCGGAGATCCCCTCGGACTACGACGTGGCGGTGTTCGAGAACCGCTCGCCCGCGTTCGGCCCGGGACTGCCCGATCCGGGCTCCGCGCAGGCGGACCCGGCCTATCTCAACGGCCCCGCCGCGGACGGCACCGCCCTTGGCCGTGCCGTCCCGGCGTACGGCCGGTGCGAGGTGATCTGCTTCAGCTCGGCCCGCGAGGGTGCCTTCGGTTCCATCAGCCGTTCCCGCGCGCGCACCGTCATCGAGGCATGGGCCGACCGCACCGCGGCCCTGTCGTCGCTGCCCGGCATCGCGCAGGTCTACATCTTCGAGAACCGCGGCGCCGAGATCGGCGTCACCCTCCAGCACCCGCACGGCCAGATCTACGGCTACCCCTACCTCCCGCCGCGCACCCACCAGCTGCTGGCGCAGATAGACGCCTACGGCCCCGCGCTGTTCGCCGACATCCTCAAGACCGAGCAAGAAGGGTCCCGCGTGCTGCTGGCGGGCGAGCACTGGACCGCCTTCGTGCCGTTCGCCGCCCGCTGGCCGATCGAGGCGTACCTGGTGCCGAACGAGCACGTCGCTGACTTCGCCGCCACCAGCACGGCGCAGCGAGACGAGCTCGCCGTGCTCTACCTGCGACTGCTGCGCGGCGTGGACGCGCTCTACGATGACCCCACCCCCTACATCGCCGCATGGCACCAGGCGCCCGTACGATCGCACCGTGATAGCGCGCGGCTGCACCTGCGCCTGATGTCGCCGCGCCGCGCGGCGGACAAGCTGAAGTACCAGGCGGGCAGCGAGTCAGGGATGGGTGCCTGGATCGGCGACATCCCG
>JAICUO010000878.1 GCA_025935815.1 Streptosporangiaceae bacterium | reverse complement strand
GGAGGTCCGCGTCAGCCCGTACTGCTTGGAGTCCGCGATCCCCTGGCGGGCGACGGCGGCGGCGCGCTCATACTCACCGGCGCCGCACAGCAGGTGCGATTCCAAGACGGTCGCCCGGCACGCCGGCTGGTAGGCGCCCGCGCGCAGCGCGAGCTCGTGAGCTTGCGCGATCATGGCGAGCGTCTCGCTGTCGGAGTTGGCCAGCGATCCCGGATCTGCCTCGGCCAGCGCAATGGTCAGCAGTGCGTGGGACTGGGCGGCGAGGTCGCCCGTCGCGCGGGAGATCCGCAGGGCCTCCTCCGCCCACAGCCGGTACTTCTGGCTGTAGCGCATCTCGCCCCAGTGGGTCGCGGCGAGCAGCACTTGCGCCCTGGCCCGGGGCGCGATGTCCGCCGGGACCAGCCGCAGCGCCCGTTCCAGGTCTTCATCCGACAACGGCAAGCCGAGGTGCTTGCGGAATGAGTACCGCCGCTGCAGCAGCAGCGCCACGCGAACCGGGTCGGCGCTCTCGTCGAGCTCCGCGATCGCCGCCGTTGCGAACGCCATGCCGCGCTGATCCTCGCCGGCGTCGACCGCGGCGGCCACCGCCTCCTCATAGACCCGGGCGTGGTCGGCGCCGATGTAGGTCGCGGCCTCGGGGACCTGGTCCCACAGTTCCAGCACGCGAGCGAGCAGCATGAGCCGCTCGGCGTGGGCGACGGACCGTCCGGCCTGCAAGGATGCCTGCCACGCGCTGATCAGTGCCCACGTGGTGTCGTGCGCGGAATGCCAGTGGTGGGCCTTCTCGATCTCTGCCCGGCCGTCGGCGACGAGCGCGGGATCGGCGTCGATCGCCCCGGCGAAGCGGGCGTGCACCTGGGAGTGCTCGCCGGGCAGCAGGTCCTCGTGGACCGCCTCGCGGATCAGCGCGTGCCGGAACGCGTAGCCGTCATCGCTGGTGACCAGGACGTTGCCGGTGACGGCGGGGCGGAGCACCCGGGTCAGCTCGTCCTCGCCGCGGCCGGTGACCTTCGCCAGCAGCGCGTGGCTGCTGGCGCCGCTGCCCGCGCTGGCCACCCGCAGCGCCTCCTGAGTTTCCTCGGGAAGGCGGCGGACGGCCTGCAGTAGCAGGTCGGCGAGGGTATCGGGGATGTGGGCGGCCCGGCCGCCGTCGTGGCGCAGCAGTTCCTCGGTGAACAGCGGGTTGCCCTCGGCCCGCCGGTAGAGCGCGTCGGTCAGGTCCCGGTCTGGTTCCCCGCCATGGATCGCGGCGGCGAGCTCGGCAGCCTCGCGGCGCGTCAGCCTCGGCAGGTCGATCCGCTCGACCCAGTCGACCCGCGACAATTCCGCCAGCAACGGCCGCAACGGGTGGGTGCGGTGCAGTTCATCGGACCGGAACGTGGCGATGATCAGCGTGTTGGCCAGTGCCCGCTGATACCCGATCAAGAACGCGAGCAGGTCCCGGCTGGAGCGGTCCGCCCAGTGGATGTCCTCGATGACGACGATGAGCGGCGCGGTCGCGGCGAGCCGCTCCAAGATGGTGAGGAACTCCTCGAATAGCCGTGCCCGCGCCTCGCCCGCCGCGCCGCTGCCTTGATCCGCGCCGCCGGCCGCGCCGTCGGCGGCGGGGCCGCGCAGTTCGGGAAGCAGCCGGGCCAGCTCCCGTATTGGCCCGCCCTCGGAGGCCAGCCGGGTCACCCCGTCCGGCCCGAGCTCCCGCACCAGGCCCCGCAGCATCGCCGTGAACGGGCCGAATGGCAGGCCCTCGGCCCCGAGCTCCAGGCAGCCGCCGCCCACGATCCGGGCGCCGCTTCGCCGCGCCGCGTCGGTGAATTCGCTGACCAGCCGGGTCTTGCCCACCCCGGCCTCACCGCCGACGAGCACGGCCGAGGGGCCGCCTTGCCGCACCGCCGTGAAGGCGGCCGCCAAGGCGGCCATCTGCTCGTCGCGCCCGATCAGGACTGGGCTCGTCCCGCGCCTGCTCATGTTCACGTCAAGCACGCCAGAGGGCACTGGCATTCCAGGCGGCTCGTGGCCTCGCGGCACGGTCATGACAACAGCGTCAGGCGACGGGGTGACCGGTGCTCGTTTCGCCGAACATCTCGTGTACGTAGTCGGGGACGACCGGCAGGTCCGTCCCCTCGGCCGAGCCGGAGCGCCGCGCGCGGGCAGCCTTGCGCAGCGACCGGGCCAGCCTGGCGGTGCGGGCCTCGGCGCGCATGTCGTTGATGCGCAGCCGGGTGACCTCGACCATCAGGTCCGGGTGCATGATTCCTCCAGGTTGGCGGTGAACCACCGTGATTGACCGCTACCTTGAGAATCGTTCTAAGACCCCCGCCCCCGCATCGGGCAAACTCCTTAACCTCGCCCCGCCCCCGCCCCCGCCGCGCCTAAGCCGCCTAAGCCGCCTAAGTGGTCCCAACCGTAAGTCCTTCGGGGGTTAACGGCAGGGGTGCTCGGGTGCGGTTGGTGGTGAGTGGCCGGCATTGGCCACATGGAGATCGCAGACCAGGTCGAAGATTTCTTCAGTGCTGCCGCTGAACCAGATCTGGTCTTCGTAGCTGTCCTTGCTCGCCACGTAGATGGCTGTTCCCCATCGGTGGGCGGATCCGCCGTAGCGTAGCCGCATCAGCGGCATCTGCTCACCATCGGCCAGCTCGCCGGCTACGTAG
>JAICUO010000087.1 GCA_025935815.1 Streptosporangiaceae bacterium | reverse complement strand
GTCGCCGGATCCTTGCGGATCTTGATGGTGCGATACGTCATGTCGAGTGCGTCGTACACCATCAACCGGCCCAAAAGCGGATCGCCGATACCGGTGATGAGTTTGATCGCCTCGGTGCCCATCACCGACGCGATCGACGCGCACAGGATGCCGAGCACACCGCCCTCCGCGCAGGACGGCACCATGCCGGGCGGCGGCGGCTCCGGGTACAGGCAGCGGTAGCAGGGGCCGTAATCCGCCCAGAACACGCTCGCCTGCCCGTCGAACCGGTAGATCGAACCCCAGACGTACGGCTTGTGCAGGAGGACGGCCGCGTCGTTGACCAGGTACCGCGTCGCGAAGTTGTCGGTGCCGTCGACGATCAGGTCATACGGGGCGAAGATCTCCATCACGTTGGAGGAGTCCAGCCGCTCGGTGTGCAAGATGACGTTCACGTACGGGTTGACCTGGGCGATCGAGTCACGCGCGGATTCCGCCTTGGACTTGCCCACGTCGGCGACGCCGTGGATGATCTGCCGCTGCAGGTTCGACTCATCGACCGTGTCGAAGTCCACGATGCCGAGCGTCCCGACGCCGGCCGCGGCGAGGTACAGCAGCGCCGGGGAGCCGAGGCCGCCCGCGCCGACTACCAGCACCTTGGCGTTCTTCAGGCGCTTTTGCCCGGTCATCCCCACGTCGGGGATGATCAGGTGGCGCGAGTAGCGCTTGACCTCGTCGACCGACAGCTCGGCGGCTGGCTCGACTAGCGGTGGCAGCGACACTGTGCAGCTCCAGTTACCTCGCGGATTTTCGTCAACGGGTCAAACTCGCCCGGCGCCGCCGGCATTCCCTACCGCGGGCGGCTGTCCGCGGCGCCTGCCCCGCGCCCCCGGGCGGCCCGCGCTAGCTCGGTGAACTCCGCGGCGACGCGCGCCGGGTGCTCCATCTGCGCGACGTGGCCGGTGTACGGCAAGACAATAACGCGGCAGTCGGCGAACGCGCGGGCCGCCCGGCCGGCCATCCGGGGGTTGACCAGCCGGTCGTGGCTGCCGTAGATGGCCAGCACCGGGCAGTGAACCAGCTGGGCGACCCGCCAGGCGTTGCCGTGAGCACGGGCCGGGCGCAGGTATTCGGCCGTGATCGCCCGCGCCGCGCCGACCAGCGATTCCCGGCGGTGCGCGAGCGCGTCGCGACGCCGCATCTCCGCCACGGCCTGGCGGACCCGCTCAGGGTGGACCCGGCGGGGGTCGTAGAAGATCATGCCCATCACGCCCCAGACCCGGTTCTCCGCCGGGAACGCGTCGCCCTTGCGCAGCAGCCAGTCCCCGACGCGCGGCACCGCCAGGAGGGGGAACTGCGCGTGGGACGGGTGGATCAGCCGGTCCGGCATGGCCGGGGAGATCAGCGTCAGCGTCCGCACCAGGTCCGGCCGGGTGGCGGCGACGTTGACCGAGACCAGTCCGCCCATGGAGTTGCCCATCAGGTGGACCGGACCGGTCCCTCGCCGCTCGATGACCTTGATCACCGTGGCCGTCAGCGCCTCGATCGAGTAGCCCGCCATCCTCGCCGGCGGGGGCGACCAGCCAGAGCCGGGAAGGTCGACGGCGTCGCACGCGAACTGCGGTGCCAGGAGGCTCATCAGCTCCGTCCAGTTGGTCGCCGAGCCGGCCATGCCGTGCACGCACAAGACGTTTTCCCGCGGATCGGGCTGGCCGGAGGCCGGCCCGGGCGGGATCGCGGACGGCTCGGTCGACGCGACGTAGACCCGCTCACCACCGCCGAGCTCGACGAGCGCTCCTGGGTAGTGCGGAACCAGCGTCGGCTGCGCGGCCGGTGCCGCCTCCGTGCTTTCCGTCGCCTGGCTCACTGGCCCCCTTCCGTCTGTAGCTGAACTGTCCCCCGGTTGCTGGCGTAATGGTCGTGGAAGGGGCGCCGTGCTCAGGCGGATGCCTTGCGACGGGAGCCGGTCTTCGGCTCGGCCGCCTTCGGCTCGGCGGACTTGCGCGCGGCGGGCTTCCTGGCGGCTGGCTTGGCCGCTGACTTGCCAGTGTCCGGCTTGCCGGTATCCGATCGGGTGCCGTTCTTGGCCCGGCTGGCCTTGGCCGCCTCGACGCTGGCGCGCAGCGTCTCGGCGAGGTCGAGTGGGCCGGTCCCCTTGTCCGGCACGCCTGACGGCCCGGACGGGCGGACGACGTCGTTCCCCTCGATCTTGGCCTGGACGAGCGCCTCGAGTGCCTCGCGGTAGGCGTCCCGGTACAACGACGGGTCGAAGTCCTCAGTCATCGTGTCAATCAGCGACGCCGCCATCTTCAGCTCCTGCGACCGGACGTCCACGTTCTCGTCGAGGAACGCGAAGTCCGGGGTGCGGACCTCATCCGGCCACAGCAACGTCTCCAGCGTGAGCACGCCCTCACGGACCCGCAGCCCGGCGAGCGCCTCCCGCTGCCGGATGGCGACCTTCGCGATCGCGACCCGCCCGGAGCGCTCAAGCGCGTCACGGAAGAGCACGTAGGCCCGCACCCCGGCTGGCTCGGGCTCCAGGTAGTAGCTCTTGCTCGTGAGGATCGGATCCAGCTGCCCAGCGGGAGCGAAGTGGAGCACGTCGATCCGGTGCGCGGTGGCCAGCGGCAGGTCGGCGAGATCCTCGTCGGTGAGCACCACCACGTCCCCGGTTGGCAGCTCATAGCCCTTGGCCACATCGGAGTAGGCCACCTCCTGGCCGTCCACCGAGCAGAAGCGGCGGAACTGGACCCGCCCGCCGTCGCCGCGATGGACCTGCCGGAACGACACGTCGCGCTGCTCGGTGGCGGCGTAGAGCTTGACCGGGATCACGACCATGCCGAATGAGATCGCCCCGGCCCAGATGCTGCGCATGACCTACCCCTACCCACGTTTACCCACGTTGCCACGGCGCTGATAGTTCCAATGTCATCCGAATTTTCCCTTTCGGCAATACGTTCGAACATGATCTTTTCACTTTCCGGGCGTACCGTGGTGATGGGCTGGGGACTCGCCCGTCTGGCTTAGCCGGGCCCAACCGGGTAGACACACGCTGGGGCTGGCCCGCACCGGCCGGCTCCGCGACAGATACTGGCCCTGCTACGGATACTGACCATGCGACAGGCACTGACCCTGCTACAGATACTGACCATGCGACAGATAAGCGGATTGCCTGCGCGAGACGCGTGGCGATACTCGGGAGGTCGATCGTGAGCGAGATGGACATCGAGGTACCCGGCGAGGACGCCGCCGAGCAGGCACGCGAGCTGGCCGAAGAGCCACACGACGAGCTGCGCGAGCTCCCCCTGGACGTAGACGAGGCCGACGCGGCGGAGCAGACCCGCGATATCGGCTTCGACGACGACGATTACCGGTAGGCGTCCCCAGGCTGGCCATGGGCGGGTACGGGCCGGGGGAGGCGAAGGCCCCTAGACCAGGGCTAGGGTTGGGTGTACTCCCAGGAAGCGCGACTACCTCGGGTTTCGCGAGGCGAAGCGAGCGCCGGCGTGGCCGCACCGGCGGGAACCTGTGGGTTGATGTGCACCCCCAGGAGGCTGGGCTCTGGCCTACCATGAGTCGAATGCGGCGGAATCCTCCGCCAGACGTGGAATCCGGAAACCAGACCGGAAACGAGACCCGGAGATCAAGTTGACCGCGACATCAGCCGCCCGGCCACGGGGGACGCGGCTGCCACGGCAAGCCCGGCGCCGTCAGTTGCTCCAAGCCGCCCTGGAGGTGTTCGTCGCGCGCGGGTACCACGCGGCGGCGATGGACGAGATCGCAGAGCGCGCGGGCGTCAGCAAGCCGGTCCTGTACCAGCACTTCCCCGGCAAGCAGGAGCTGTACCTGGCGCTGCTTGACGAGAGCGTGGAAGAGCTTACCGACACCGTCCGGGCCGCGCTGCGCTCCACCGACGACAACCGGCAGCGGGTGTTCGCCACTATCCGGGCCTACTTCGAGTTCGTCACGGCGCAAAGCGGCACGTTCCGGCTGGTGTTTGAATCCGACTTCGCCAATGAGCCCGCCGTCCGCGAGCGGATAGAGCGGGCCGACCGCAAGTGCGCGGAGATGGTCAGCGAGGTGATCAAGACCGACGCCGGGCTTGGCGATGACGAGGCGCACCTGCTGAGCATCGGCCTCGTCGGCATGGCGCAGGTCAGCGCCCGGTACTGGCTCGGCACGGTGGGCACAATCCCGCGGGAGGCTGCCGAGCAGCTCGTCGCGCGGCTGTCGTGGCGGGGCATCAGCGGCTGGCCGCGCACGAGTGACGTGCTACCCAGCGATACACCCGAGCAGCAAGCGTAGTGGTGAGGAGTCGCGTGGAAGTTAAGATCGGAATTCAGTCCATTCCCCGGGAACTGGTAGTGGAGACCGAGACCCCGGTGGAGGAGATCGAGCGCGTCCTCGCCGAGGCACTGCGCGCGGCGGACGGCCAGGGACTGTTCGCGATCGACACGGCGAAGGGCGGGCGGCTGCTCATCCCCGCGGACAAGATCGCATTCGTCGAATTCAGCGCCGATCAGGCTCGCCGGGTCGGCTTCGGGAACATCGTCTGATCCTCCTGGTACGGTAGGTAACGGCTGGGCGGGCGTCACGGAATGCCGCCATCCCGGTTCGCGTTGATAATGACGCTGCAGTCTGCGCGCTGACTTGCGCCGGAAACAGGCGCGAGCGGCGGGCTAGCAGTGCACGGAGGAACCCCTGACAACGCAATCAGCGACAGAGCAACAGATGCCTGAGCAAGGTGACGCGCCCGGCGACGACCCAGGGCACCCGCAGGCGGTGCCATTCCGGGACTTTGGGGTAGCTGAGGTGATCTGCGCATCCCTTGAGACCGCGGGCATCGTCACCACCTTCCCGATTCAAGCGCTTACGCTCCCGCTCGCGCTCGGCGGCAGCGACATCATCGGCCAGGCGCGCACCGGTACCGGCAAGACGCTTGCCTTCGGCGTACCGCTGCTGCACATGCTGGCCGCGGCGCGCGCGGAGGGCGGCGCGCCGGCCAGGAAGCTGCCATCGGCCCTGGTCGTCGTGCCCACCCGGGAGCTGGCGATCCAGGTCGCCGAGGACATCAACAAGGCCGGCAAGGGCCTGGGGGCCCGGGTGCTCACCGTCTACGGCGGTCGTGCCTACGAGCCGCAGTTGGACGCGCTGAAGGCCGGCACGGACATCGTGGTCGGCACGCCCGGACGGCTGCTCGACCTCGCCAACCGCAAGAACCTTGACCTTAGCCAGGTCCGCGCCCTCGTCCTCGACGAGGCCGACAAGATGCTGGACCTCGGCTTCCTGCCAGACGTTGAGCGCATCCTGCGGCTCACCCCGACGGACCGCCAGACGATGCTCTTCTCGGCCACCATGCCGGGGGAGGTCGTGACGCTGGCGCGGCGGCACATGCGCAGGGCCACGAACATCCGCGCCGAGCAGCCCGATGAGGGCGCGCCCCCGCCGCTGACGGCCCAGCACGCGTACCGCACCCACCAGCTGGACAAGATCGAGGTCCTCGCTCGCCTGCTGCAGGCCAAGGACCGCGGGCTGGCCATGGTGTTCTGCCATACCAAGCGGGGCGCGGACCAGGTGGCGAGCGCGCTCAGCGACCGCGGGTTCGCACCCGCCGCCGTGCACGGAGACCTGGGCCAGTCCCAGCGGGAACGAGCGCTGCGCGCCTTCCGCTCCGGAAAGGTCGACGTGCTCGTCGCCACCGAGGTAGCCGCCCGTGGCATCGACGTCGACGGCGTTACCCACGTGATCAACTATGAATGCCCCGACGATGAGAAGACCTACTTGCACCGGATCGGCCGTACCGGCCGGGCGGGGCGCGCGGGCGTCGCGGTCACGTTCGTGGACTGGGCCGACATGCAGCGCTGGAAGCTCATCAACGACACGCTGGACCTGGGCATCGGTGAGCCGGCCGAGACTTACTCCACCTCGGAGCACCTGTTCAGCGAACTGTCGATCCCGCCGGATGCGACGGGCAGGCTGCCGGTCGCGCTGCGCGCCCGGGCCGGGCTGTCCGCCGAGGTGGAAGAGGATCTCGGCGAGACGGGCCGTACCCGGTCACGCCGGGACCGCGACCGCCCCGAGGCCCGTGGCAACCCGACGCGGACGCGGACGCGTACCAGGCGCGGCGAGGACCGGGCCGCCGGCGCGCCAGCGGCCGGTGACGCAGTCGCCGCAATCGCCGCTGACGGCCTCGAGGCGGGTGAAGGTGACGGCACCGCGGCCCGATCCCGGCGCCGGCGCCGGCTGCGCAATGGCCAGGAGCTAGTAGCAGCGACAGCCAGGCTAAGCGAGCCGGGCACCCCAAGCGAGCCGGCCAAGGCAAGCGAGCCGGCCAAGGCAAGCGGGCGGGGCAAGGTTAGGGAGCAGCGGGCTGAGGCTGAGCCCGAGCCGGCCATCCGGCCGCTGGTCGCGGCGCCGCCGGTGTCGATGCCAGCCGCGCCGGGAGTCCCGGCGGCGATTTTCCAGGCGCCCGCGTAACCGTGTCCACTCCGACCTCCCTCGACCGGCCGGCCGGGGTTCGGCGTACCGCCATGCGCTGTGAGCGCGGCACGTTCGCCGTTCTGGAGGCCTACCCGCAGGCGGGTGCCTGTGAGCTGGGCACCGCGCTGCTCGTCCCGGGCTACACCGGCAGCAAGGAAGACTTCCTGTCGGTGCTGGCGGCGCTCGCTGACGGCGACCGCCGGGTCATCGCGGTCGACCTGCGGGGCCAGTACCAGACCCCCGGCCCCGACGACCCGGCCGCCTACGATCTGGCGGAGCTCGGCGCCGACGTCGCCGCGCTGGCGGACGCCACGGGGACGACCCACCTGCTGGGGCATTCCTTCGGCGGGCTGGTGGCGCGCGCGGCCGTCCTGGCTGACGAGGGTGCCCTAGCCGCTACGGGGCAGCTGGCGTCGATCACCTTGATGAGCTCCGGTCCCGGCCCGCTGACCGGCGCGCGGGCCAAGGATCTGGACTCCTTCCTCGGCGCGATCGGTGACATCAGCGATCCGGGCGAGTTGCGCGCCAAGGTCAGCGAGATCTGGCACAGATCGCTGAAGCCGCAGGCGATCGCCAGCGGGGTCACCGCGCCTGTCGTGGAGTTCCTGCAGGACCGGATGCTGGCCAGCAATCCGACCGGCCTGGTGACGATGGCCCGGCAACTGCTGGCCGCCGACGATCGCACCGCCGACCTCGCCGCGCGCGGCGTCCCGGTCTTCGTGCTGTACGGTGAGGACGACAACGCCTGGGCGACCGACATCCAGGAGGACATGGCCCTGCGCCTGGGGGCGCGCCGGGCCTGTATCCCCGGTGCCGCCCATTCGCCCGCCGTTGAGGCCCCCGCCACCACCGTGCATGCCCTCACGGACTTCTGGGACGCCACCGAGGGAATCACCGCCACCGCCGTGATCGCGACAAGCTGACGCTCAGCCCCGCGCACGGGCTGCCAGTACCGGCATCACGACCGGGTGCTGGTCCACTGCAGGAGCAGCATGGTGGCGTCATCGCGGAGCCCGGAGCCCTGGTAGGCCAGCAACTCTTGCACGAGCCGGCGCAGCAGTTCTTCCGGCGGCTGCTCGCTGGCCGCTTCCCGCTCAACGAAGTCAATCAGCCGGTCGAGCCCGAACTGCTCGCCATCCGCCCGGGCCTCAGTTACCCCGTCGGTGTACAGCAGGACCATGTCACCGGGCTCGAGGTCGTAGTAACTGACCACGGGCGCGCCCGTCCCGAGGCCGAACGGCAAGGTTGCCTCGCATTCCAGTTCCGCGACCACGGTCCGGTCGCGCAGCAGCAAGGGCCGCGGGTGGCCGGCGCACGTCCATCCCAGCCGCCCGGTGCTGGTGGACAGCGAGCCGAGGATCCCGGTGGCAAACGACAGGTCGTCGTAGCCGCTGCTCAGCGCTTCATCGATCGCGACGTGAATGTCCGGCAGGGGCACGGCATCGCGCCGCGCGTGCCGGTAGGCGCCCACCGCCAGCCCGGTCAGCATCGTGGAGCTGATGCCGTGGCCCATCCCGTCAACGATCGCGAAGTTCACCGTGCCTTCGTCGGCCGCGAAGTCGAACGCGTCGCCGGCGATGTCGTAGGCCGGCTCCAGGATCCCGGCGATCAGCGCGCCGGGCACGCGGGTGCTCCACGGGGGCAGCAGGTCCCACTGGATGGACGCCGGCAGCGACATGCGCACAAGCCGCCGGCGGACGAGCGGGGTGTCGCTGACCCGCGACATCCCGGTGACGATCAGGCCGGCGAACGCTCCGAGCAGCTCCGCCTGCGCGATACTGCCGGGATCCGCCTCCGGGAACGACACCGCCAGCACTCCGATGCGGGCGGTCTGCTCGACCACCGGCACCCAGACGCGCACGTGCCCGTCGCGGGCACTGGTCACCGGCTTCCCGGTCGAGAAGGCCCGGCCCGCCAGCGTGCCCGCTACCTGCTCCTCAGGCGTTCCGGCGGCCAGCGGGAACAGCGCCTGGCGGGAGAAGTCGGCGAGGTAGACCACCGGGTCGGAGGCCGGCGCGCACGCCGAGGCCAGGATCTGGTCAAGGTCGGCGGCCGCGCCCTCGGCCAGGGCCCGCAGCGCCTCGGCGTAGGCGAACTCGCTCATTGCCACCCCCTCCCACAGGCATCCAGCCAGGTACCTACCTACCCTCGGCCAGGCAGAACATCACGAAATAGGCAGGAGATCAGCGACAGGAGCGGCCGCGCCGGCCAGCGGGAGTCAGATGTCCGTCAGCCCGTCCCACGGCCGGTGCTGCGTGGCGGCCGCGCGGCCTTGCTCGCAGTGGCGCAGGAAGTCGCACCAGCCGCACATCGCGGACGGGCGCGGCGGGAAGACGGCATCCCAGCTGTCCGGCGTGAGCCCCGCGCGCATCTTGTCGTCAGCGTCGGCGCACTCGGCGGCAATGTCCTCGGCCCGGCGCAGGTGCCTGGTCAGCGAGTCAGCGGTGTGCTCCCAGACGACCACCGCGCCGGTGGGCAGGTGGTGCAGCTCGACACGGGTGCAATCACGGCGCAGCGACCGCGCCGCGGCCGTGGCGTACAGCGCCAGCGCCAGCGAACTGCGCGCGTCGTCCACGGTGAGCACGTGCCTGCCGGTCTTGTAGTCGACCACGACAAGCTCGGTGTCGCCACTGGCCGAGGGACGCGAGTCCAGCCGGTCGATGCGCCCCGACACCGCGATCAGGTCGGTGCGGGTGGCGACGGTCCGCTCCACGCCAGCCGGCTCATCCGCCGGGTCGAGCGTGGCGACGTACCCTTCCACCATCTGCCGCGCCCATTGGCGGTAGCGCCCGGACTGCTCGTCATCGGCGAAGCCCTCGTTGATCCAGCCGCGGGCGAGCAGGCCGCCCGCGGCGTCCGGGGTACGCCGGGCCAGCGGCAACCGCCACCATCCGGCCAGGGCGTTATGCACGCTCGCGCCCAGGCTGTTGTGCGCCCACGGCGGCCCCTTGGGCGGCACCGGGCGGTCCAGGTAGCTCATCCGGTAGCGACGCGGGCAATCCAGCCAGGTGGCCAGCCGCGTGGGCGTGCATGAGTACAGCCGACGTGGCATGCCCTCGAACCCAAGCTGCTCCACTTCGCCCGTTTCTCCTTGGAAATAGGCCACCGTGCCCTGGACAGCGCCCCTAGGCGGACTCGCCAGGCCCGGCTGTCACCCAGCTGTCGAAGCGCTTGCTGGCGGCGGCAATCGTGATTTCCTCGCCATGGCCGGGCAGCACCCGGGTCTCGCCCGGCAGGTCGAGGAGGAACTCGCCGATCGAGTTGAGCTGCCTGGGGAAGTCCGGGTACTCGTGGTCGTGCGGGGCCGGGCCGCTGGCCAGCAGCGCGTCGCCGGTGAAAACGACGTCCAGCTCCGAGCAGTACAAGCTGACCGACCCGGGCGAGTGCCCCGGGGTGTGCATGACCTCAAGGGTGACGTCCGCGACCTCGAACGCGCCGCCGTGCGCCATCTCGATCTCGGGGTCATCGCCATCGATGACGGACCGCCAGCTGACCTTGTCCGCCGGGTGCAGCGCCACCGGCGCCTCGTCTCGCTCGGCGACCTCCAGCGCGGCCACGACGTGGGCGGCATGCCCATGCGTGCAGATAACCGCGATAACCTCCCGATCGCCCACCGCCTCGAGCACGGCCGCCGCGTCCTCCCCCGGGTCAATCACGATGACTTCCTCGTCGTCACCGACGATCCAGGAGTTGGCCTCCACGGTGTCCGCGGAGTCATCGTCTTCCGCGACCCCCGGCGTCCATACCAGTTCAATCCGCGCGTCCATGCGCGCAACACTACTGCTCCCCGGTAAGCGTTGCGGGGGGATCACGTCCGGAGGGAGGTCCTCGGGGCCGGGCACCTGGGGCGGGATCGCTTCGGGGGGGACGACGGGTACGGGGGCGTCACCGTGGGCGAGGCTCAGCAGGCGCTCGTAGGACTCCGGCGGGGTGGTCTCCCGGCCGAGGCCGGAATTGTTGAAGCTGCCATGGTCATCGCTCCCCCCGGTGACCATCAGGCCCAGGCTGGTACACAGGCCAGTCAGCAGGTCTCGTTGGGCGCTGTCATGGTCTGGGTGGTTGACCTCGAGCCCGGCCAGGCCGGCGGCCGCCAGCCGGGCGATGACCGCGTCAGGGACCTCATAGCCGGGCGAGCGCGGGTGCGCGAGGACGGGCACCCCGCCGGCCGCGCGGATCAGGGCCACGGCCCGGTCCACGGGGATCGCGTAGCGGTCGACGTAGGCCCGGCCCCCGTCAGCGATCCACTCGCCGGTGAAGGCATCGGCGGGCGTGGCCACCACTCCGGCCTCGGCCATGGCCCGGGCGATGTGCGGACGGCCGACCACGGCGTCGCCTGCGATGCGGGTGACCTGCTCCCAGGTGACGGGCGCGCCGAGCGCGTTGAGCCTGGCCACCATGCCCTGCGCCCGGTAGAGGCGGTCATCGCGGATGCGCGTGGTCTCGGTGGCCAGCGCCGGGTCATCCGGGGCGAACAGGTAGGCGAGCAGGTGCACGCTGCGCTGGCTCCCGTCCGGCACGTCGAGCAGGCACGAAAGTTCCATGCCGGGAACGAGCGTGAGGCCGGCCGGGAGGGCGCCGCAGGCCTGCGCGATGCCAGCCTGCGTGTCGTGATCGGTCAGCGCGAGGATGTCCAGGGCCGCCGCGCTCGCCCGGCGGATCACCTCGGCGGGGGCGTCGGTGCCGTCGGAGGCGTTGCTGTGAACGTGCAGGTCGATGCGCACCGGGTCATGGTAGCGGCGCCGGCGGGTCGCTGCGTGCCCCTTTGCGCCTGCTCAGGCGGCCGGCAGCCTGGTCGTCTGGGCGCCGAACGGCAGGCCCAGCGGCCCGGCGGTATCGCGCAGGTCAAGCAGCGCCAGCGATTCCACCAGCATCAGGCCGGCGCTATCGGGCCACAGCACGAGCCACACCCAGCCGCCGGCGACCTCCCCCGCGAACACGGCGCAGCTATCGGCCGGGGCGCTGCCGTCTTTGACCAGCCACAATGGGGCGTCGTGACCGCTCACCCGGACGCTGGCGTGCGAGGGGCCGCTCGCGAACTCCGCGCCCGGATCCGGGCCGCTGAGCCCGGCCAGCCCCGCGCCGAGGCCCACGCCGGGCTCCTCGGCGATGACGATGAGGTCCGCTGGGCCGCCAATCGGGTTTGGCCCTGACAAGGCGACGGCAGTGCCGCGCACGCCGGTCCGTTCGTCTCCGGCTCCGGAGAATCCGGTGACCAGCCAGCCGTGCGGCAGCGGCCACGGCACCCAGACGGGGACCCTAGCGCTCCTGACGAGGCTGGCCAGCGCCTCCGGCGAGGGCCGATGAGCTGGGCGGAGCGGGTCGATTTCGCCGTGCAGGGCGCATCGCCAGGCGCTCGACCACGCTGTCGGAGCGCGCGCCTGATCACCGCAACGCGGGCACACCGCTCTCATCACCACGTCGGTGCGGTTAGTACCCCATTCCGAGTCCCTTTACCCAGCCAACCGCGACCCGGTCGAAACGGGTTGCGGCGGGCGGCGGCGGCGCGAATGCTTGGGGTTCGTGAGTACTCGGGTCATCCCTTGCGTTGGCGCCATCATCAAGGATCACGCCGGGCGGCTGCTGCTCATCAAGCGCGGGCACGATCCGGGCAAAGGGCGGTGGTCGATCCCGGGCGGCCGGATTGAGGACGGGGAGAGCGACGCCGAAGCGCTGGTCCGGGAGGTCCGCGAGGAAACCGGGCTGATCGTGACGGCCGGCCCGCTCATCGGCGCGGTGCGGCGCCCCGGCGGGGCCGGCCCGGACGGGGCCGCCCCGACGACCGAGCTGCTCATCCGTGACTACGCGGCCACCGTGACCGGCGGGGGCCTGCGAGCCGGGGATGACGCCGACGAAGCGGCGTGGGCGGGACCCGGCGAGCTAGCCGCGCTCCCGCTGGCCGAGGGCTTGCTGGAGGCGCTGCGCGAATGGGGCGTCGCCTGACGCGGCGGACCTGGGCGGCCCATAAGCGCGAGTGCCTGGTCGGCCACCGCCGGAAACGAGGCCGTCGCCACGGTCGAGTTAGCCAAATCACCCCGCGGGCCGGGGGCGGGGGCAGTTCGCCCCCGCCCCCGGCACGTAGCATTACAGGCATGAATGCCCCGCTCCCCACCGCTGAGCAGGTGACGGCCGCGCTCGGCGGCGTCAAGGACCCAGAGATCGGCCGCCCGATAACCGAGCTCGGCATGGTGAAATCCGTCTCGGTCGCCGCCGACGGTGTCGTGGATGTCGGTGTCTTCTTGACCGTTGCCGGATGCCCCATGCGCGAGACCATCACCTCCCGGGTCAACGAGGCGGTCGCCGCGCTGCCCGGCGTGACCGGCGTCCGGGTCGAACTCGACGTGATGAGCGACGCGCAGCGCGCGGAACTGCAGACCAGCCTGCGCGGCGGCAAGCCGGAGCCGGTGATTCCCTTCGCCCAGCCGTCCTCCCTGACCACGGTCTACGCCGTGGCCAGCGGCAAGGGCGGGGTCGGCAAGTCCTCCGTCACCGTCAACCTGGCAGCCGCCATGGCGGCCGCGGGCCTGAAGGTCGGCGTCATCGACGCGGACATCTACGGGCACTCCATCCCGCGCATGCTGGGCGTCTCCGGCCGCCATCAGAAGGTGGCCGACATGATCATGCCGCTGGCCGGTCACGGCGTGAAGGTGGCCTCGATCGGCAGCATCAAGCCCGATGGCAACCCGCCGGTCGTCTGGCGGGGGCCGATGCTGCATCGCGCGCTGCAGCAGTTCCTCTCCGACTTCTACTGGGGCGACCTGGACTACCTGCTGCTGGACCTCCCACCGGGCACCGGGGACATGGCCATCTCGGTGGCACAGCTCCTGCCCGGCGCGGAGATCCTCGTGGTGACCACGCCACAGCTGGCCGCGGCCGAGGTAGCCGAGCGGGCCGGGTCCATGTCCCAGCAGACCCGTCAGCGCGTCGCAGGCGTGATCGAGAACATGTCCTACCTGGTATGCCCGCACTGCGGGGAGCAGATGGACATCTTCGGCTCCGGCGGCGGCGAGGCGGTCGCCGAGCAGCTGACCCGGATTTCCGGTGCGAAGGTCCCGCTCCTCGGCCAGGTGCCGCTGGACACCAAGCTGCGCGAGGGCGGCGACGACGGCACGCCGCTCGTGCTCGGCGACCCGTCCTGCCCGGCCGCCCTGGAGCTGAAGAAGGTCGCCGAGAGCCTGTCCGCTCGCGGCCGCGGCCTAGCGGGCCGCATGCTCAACCTGACACCCCGGTAGTTTCTCGAAGGGTTGGGGTGCTACGGACGGTTGGCGTCAGGTGGCTTCCAGGTCGAAGGGGGGACTGTCGGCTACCGCTTCCTCGGGGGCCGGAGTGTCGTTGAGCGTGGCCTTGCCGTTGGGGACCGTCGCGGCTGACTCCGGCGTGGCGTCCGATGTGGCGCTCGTCATGGCGGTCAGCGCGGCCACGGCCGGGTCACCGGCGCCGTCCGTCGCAGCGGCGTCATCGAACAGGTGCTTTTGCACGAAGCGGCGCGGGTTCAAGTCCTCGAAGTCGAAGTCCTGGAACTCAGGCCCGAGGCCCTCCCGGAGGTCAGCCTTGGCCCCCTCGGCTATCTGCCGCAGGTCGCGCAGGGCGCGTCCGGCCTGCCGGGCCATCCGGGGTAGCTCGTTCGGCCCGAAGATCACGAGCGCGATCACGGCGAGGAACAGCAGCTTGGTGATGGACAAGTCAAACACGCTAGCTCTCCGTCAGCAGTCGATCGCGCATGGGAAACGACCAGGCGGTCATACCCACTGTATTTCTATTGGGGGGTACACACCAAGTCCCCTGGGGGCACAAACCAGCCCGCAGACCCCCACACGCACGGGATGCGGTCAGCACTCCAGGGTAATCACTTTCGACCTCCCGGGGCATTCGGCGCGGGGGGGGCGGGCGGATTGGTGGCTGCCTGCCGCTACGGGAGGGGGAGCATCCTTGCATTCTTGGGCTGAAACGGGGAGGGGTCGCGCGGGCCTGGCGATGGGTCGAACAGGGGAACATCGCCGTTGAAGATGGCGTGCTCGACGCTGAACAGCTCCATTTGCGGGGTGAAACGGCCGCCTGAGGAGTCGCCCAGGCTGAACGCGGCCGCGCCAATGCCCACGGTTACCACGAACGACAGCGCGCCCCAGGCCAGGGTACGGCCCCGCCGGCGACGTGCCCACATGTCCCCGGGAGAGCGGGGAACGGGGCGGGAACCTACCGGACGTTTCGCTGAAGGCTGCTGGTAGTGGCCTGGGCGGTCAGGAGCGGCCCGGAGGGGGATGCGCGGCGAGGGGACGGCCGACGCTGCCCGCCGAGGCGGTGCCGCGTCATCATGGGTGGCCATCGCCAGCAGTCGCCGGGACAGGTCCTCGCTTGGCTGCTCCGCGGCCAGGTTCCGCAGCTCGCGCTGGAGGTCACGCAGCGCGGCCGCCTCAGCCCGGCACTGCGCGCACGCCGCGAGATGGGCATGCGCGCGGTCAAGCTCGCTACCGGACAGCTCACCGTCGATGAGGGCGGAGAGCTGGTCTTTCAGATGGCTCACGGGTTAGCCGCCCGCCTTCCCAGGTCCAGTCTTGCCCGGATTTGGTACGCCCCGCGACGGCGGCACAGGGGGCCGCTGGCGGTGCGCGAGGTCGGCCCGCAACTGGGCACGACCACGATGGATCCGGCTGCGCACGGTCCCGAGCTTCACGCCGAGCGTGGCCGCGATCTCTTCGTATGAGAAGCCCTCGATATCGCACAGCACGACCGCCGCCCGGTAATCCGGCGGCAGCGACCTGAGCGCGGCCTGGACGTCGCCGTCGAAGTGCCGCTCATCGAAGACTTGCGCCGGGGAGGGCTGCGAGCCGGGTATCCGCTGCGCTACCTCATCGCCCAGCCCCTCGAAGCGGATGCGCTGCCTGCGCCGCGCGCCGTCGAGGAAGAGGTTTGTCGTGATCCGGTGCAGCCACCCTTCGAACGTCCCGGGGGTGTAGCTGGACAGGGACCGGAAGACCCGGACGAAGACTTCCTGGGTCAGGTCCTCGGCGTCATGCTGATTCCCGGTCAGCCGGAAGGCCAGCCGGTACACCCGGCCCGAGTGCGCCCGCACGATGTCCTCCCAGCTGGGAAGTTCCCACTGGGCCATATCGGACGGGCACAGGTCCCGCTCGGCGGCCTGGCTCGGCGCGGGGAGCGTGGGCAGCGTCCCGGGTACGGTCGGCTCAAGCAGTGCCGGGTCAGGGAGCGCCGGTGATGGTACTGCCCGTTCGGTGACTGCTTTTTGCGGGACTGACGGCTCGGGTTCCAATGCCCCCTCCACCGGTTTACCCACCGCGTCAGGAATCGCGGCGATCAGGACCATGGTGCATCGATTTCTTCCGTTGTGCCAACTTGAAAACCGTCGTGCAGGTCTCTGGCGGTGATCCCCCACCCCGGGCCGGTGGCACCAGTCTCGCTCACAGTTATCTAACGGGCGAGGTTGCCCCAGGGTTCCACCTGGCCCGGGAGGAACGCCCGGCGCGCGGCGGGCGCGGCCGGCGCGGCAAGTCGGACGCGCGGACTCCGGGAACATCACGAGTGATATTGCTAGGCTCACCGGTAGGACCGCACGGTGAGGGGATGGCCATCAATCCTGATGAGGCGGAGTTCGCGGTCGAGGACGAGCCGCTGCTGACCGCGCGCGCGAACGCGGAAGACCTTGGCGGAACGGACCCGGTCGCCCCGGCGACCGGCGCGGTGCTGCGCTTCTTCGCCACCGCGATCGCCGCCCGCTCCGTGGTCGAGATCGGCACCGGCTGCGGCAGTTCCGGGATCTGGCTGCTGCGCGGCATGCGCCCCGGCGGGGTCCTTACCAGCGTGGACACTGAACCCGAGTATCACCGGGTGGCCCGCAAGGCGTTCGGGCAGGCGGGGTTCGCGGCGAACCAGGCCAGGCTGATCATAGGACGTGCCCTGGACGTGCTGCCGCGGCTGTCCGACGGCGCTTATGACATGGTGTTCTGCGACGCGGATCGGGGATCCTACCCCGAGTACCTGACGGCGGGCCTGCGACTGCTGCGCGCGGGCGGGGTTATCGTCTTCGATGACGCGTGGCCCGGGGATGGCGGCGACTACCTGGGCGACCGCTACGGCGAGACCGGGGGGGCGGCCGGGGTGCGGGAACTGGCCGATATGGTCAGGATCGACGAGCGGCTGGTCCCACTGCGGCTAGCGGTGGCGGGCGGGCTGATCGCCGCCATCAAGCGCTAAACGGGCGCGCGGCCGCCGCTGCGGCGGCCGCACCGGCTCCAAGACGGCGGATGGCCTTAGCCAACCCCGACAGCCAACTTCAGCGCCTCGCTCAGCTTCGCCGCCTCATCCGCGGACAATTCCACCACAAGCCTTCCGCCGCCCTCGAGTGGGACGCGCATCACGATGCCACGACCCTCTTTGGTCACCTCGAGCGGGCCGTCGCCCGTTCGCGGCTTCATCGCCGCCATCCTGCATCCCCTTCCTCGCGCGCCTGCGCGGCTCCCTGGGGGAACCCGCCTGCCTGGTTCCGGTGCTTGCGGCGGAACCGGTCAGCCACAACCGTGTCGATCCGTCGCCCTATTATCCCGTGTTCGGACGCAGAATGGTAATGATCGGCTACGCGCGCCGCCCGATACCTGGC
>JAICUO010000183.1 GCA_025935815.1 Streptosporangiaceae bacterium | reverse complement strand
GGTGGCCGCGGCGGCCACCACGCTGCTCGTCGTCTGGGCGGTGCTGGCGGCACGGCTGGCCATTCACTTTGGCGACCTGTCCATCGCCGGGACCGCCGCTCTCGCCTACCTCGTTCTCGTGCTGCCCGGACTGGCGTTTGTCGCGGCGTTCGGCCTGGTGATGCCCCGGCTGGTGGGCGTGCGGCTCTACCAGGTCCTCTTTATCGGGTACTGGTTCTGGGGCAACCTGGTGCCCCAGCACGTGATGCCCACGCTATCGGGAACCTGGCTCACCCCGATCGGCAAATACGCCGACGCGGGACTGTTCGCTCATTCCAGCCACTCCCTGCTGCTCACAGGCGGCGGCAGCACGGCCGCCGCTTACGGAAGCATCGCCCTGCTCGCGGGCATCGCAGTGCTGCTGCTCACCGTCTTCGGGCTAGCCGAGCGGCGTCGGCTGCGGTGACTACTCGTCGGATTCACCACTTGTATCGGTTTTGCGGTTGACGTGGAGGACCTAGCCATGATCACTATTCGCTCGCTCACCAAGACTTACCGCAGGAACCTCACCGCCCTGGACGGCATCGACCTCGACATCGGGACCGGCATGGTGGGACTGCTCGGTGCTAACGGCGCGGGAAAGACTACCTTGCTCCGCATCCTGGCGGGCATCCTGCCCGCATCCTCCGGGACGATCATGGTTGACGGGCACGACCTGCGGACACCCGAGGGGAAGCGCGTGGTCAAGCGCGACCTGGGATACCTTCCGCAGGACCTAGGGATCTACCCGGACCTGACCGCCCGGGGGTTCCTGGACTACATCGCGATCCTCAAGGGCATGGACGGCAAACGAGAGCGGCACGCGGCCATCGAGTCGGTGCTTTCCCTAGTCGGCCTCGACTCGGTCGCGAACCGGAGGCTGAAGACGTTCTCCGGCGGCATGAAGCGGCGCGTCGGCATCGCGCAGGCGCTGCTCAACCGGCCCGGCTTGCTGATCGTGGACGAGCCGACAGCTGGGCTGGACCCGGAAGAACGCGTGCGGTTCCGGACCCTGCTGTCGTCTCTTGCCGCAGACCGCACCGTGCTGTTGTCCACCCACATCGTGGAGGACGTCGCCAGCACCAGCCAGGACCTGGCCGTGCTAGCACGTGGCCGCGTGCTCTACTCCGGCTCGGCGGTCGGCCTGGCGGCCACCGCGACTGACCGCGTGTGGACGCTCACGCGGACTGGTCCGCCGCCGGAGGACGCGGTGGTCGTCTCTGTCATCCACCGGGGCGACGCGGCCGAGTACCGGCTCATCGCCGACTATCAGCCTGACGCTGCCGCCGTGCCTGCTAGGGCGGGGCTAGAAGACGGGTACATGGCGCTCATGCACGACCAGCGACTGCCTGCCGCGCACCCCCGCCAGCCTCTCTCGTAGCCATCCACGCGTCCCGCAGGGCCCAGCCCCGGTACCGGGCCGCGTTCACGTGAGAAGCCCGAAGCCGCATGACATCACCAAGGATGAGGTCGGCGCCGACCCCGATGTTGGCCTCCGCGCGGTGGCTGCCCTGCGGGCACTCACCGAACGGCTGGAGATCCTCCAGATCGACAACGCCGCCGGGCCCGCTGGTCCTGGCAGCAGATCGCCGAGCGGTGTCCGGGCCCGGACGGCCTGCTGGAGGTGTCCGGCCTCACCCAAGGCCAGCCCGGTGACCTGGTCTTGACGTAAGGTAGCGGGCAGCCGCCCGGACGCCTGCGGACGCGAGCCTGGCCCGGTCCTACAGGTACCCAGCGCCGAAGAGACAGCAGGCCGGGGCGGCCAGCAAGACGAGCGGGAAGGCGCTCAGCGCGGCGACGGCGATCAGCCGCCGGACCCGGGCCGCGGCCGTGGAGCCGCCGGCCCCCAGGGTCGGCGCGAGGGCCGGTGCCGAGCCCAGTACCAGCAGCGCCCCGGCCACCGCCCTCGGCACCCAGGCCCCCGCCGACGCCCAGGTCAGCAAGACTGCCAACACCATCACCTTCACCACCACGACGGTCCGGCTGGCCATCTTGGGCAGCCCGTCGGGCGGTCCTGACGAGACGTTCCGGGTCGCTGGCCTGGTCAACCCGGCCATCATCGTTCCTGCCGGGGCCCGGGTCACCATCGAGTTCGTCAATGCCGACCCCGACACCGCGCACGGCCTGGTCATCGCCCGGCTAACGTCGCTGACGCTTCCTGGATGCCGATGATGACCGCTCGGGCCGCGTTCGCCGGGTCGTCCCTGTGGTTCCTCGGCAACCCCACCTCCGCCAGGATGCACGAGGGCGCCATCGCCTTCACCGCTACCACCCCCGGCACCTACCGTTATCTGTGCCCGGTCCCTGGCCACGCCCAGAAGGGCATGGTGGGCACCTTTACCGTGCGGTAAGGCCGCACACGCCCGCGTTCTGCGAGCGGAGGTGGAAGGACTCCGCCGAGTGGCTGTCGCGGCAGCCGGGTGAAGCTGAGGGCAGCCTGACCCACGGACCGGCGGGGAGGGCGGGAGCAGGCCTGACAACGACGGGACGGGCCGGAACTGCCGGATCCCTCTCTGCCCGCAACCGGATTAGCTCAGCCTCAACCGCCACCGGATGCTCAGCCACGAGGAACACGCTACCGGCGCGAGGCAGGGCGGATCGCGCCAGCTCAGGCGGAGGCCCTCGATGGCACCGTTCCGCTGACTATGAGACACGACCATGCCATCCCGCCCCCGTCTTTGGCAACGTAAGGCGGGACCCCGGATAACGAGGGCGACGACACCGAACAGACCTCCTGAAATGGCAGGTCAAAGGCGAGAAACAGGGATGACGGCCGGTATAACCGCTCCCACCGGCCCCGTCCGTGGCCTTTTCCGCCCCCGTCCGTGGACTGGTCTGTGGCCGTCCGTGGGCCGGTCCGCGCCCGTCCGTGGCCGTTGGCAGCTCAGCGTTGGTTCGAACCCAACACCTGCCACACCCTGCGAAAACGCCCCGCTAGCTGCGAATTCTCGTGCTAGCGGGGCGTTTCTTCTCTGTCCCGTGGTGTGTCACCTTGTCGCGCTGTGGACCGTCATGTTGTGCTTTCCACGGACGCATAGCGGACGGGCATCGGATGCCGCCAGCGCCGCAAGAGATGTAGCGATTAGATCCCGGCGCAACCGCATGCCCGCCTTCGGAGTCTTTAACGGATGAGTTTACCCTTCTTACCCGAAAGGTACGAGAATGAATCGTCGTCTCTTCTTTGCCATTTCTCTTGCTCCTTTCGCTATTGCCGTCCTGGCTGTCACTGGCTGCTCGAACGACTCGGGGCTCCCGGCTGACACCCCGGGCACCAGCGCTGCTGGCACCTCCGCAGCCAGCCCGTTGCCGTCGTCCCCGCCCGCGGGGCAGCCCACCGCTGCTGGCACCTCCGCAGCCAGCCGGTTGCCGTCTTCCGCGCCCGCGGGGCAGCCCACCGCGACGCAGTCCCCAGCGGCAGCCGCTCCGCCGCAGCTGCTGTACCCCGCCCCGGGCCGGTGGATCGAGCCGGGCGAGCAGATGAAGGTGGCCGGCATCGGCTGCAAACCGGACTCGAAGTACACGGTGACGGAGAGCTCTCAGTACGGCTCGGGACAGGTGCTCGCCATGGGCCAGGCCACAGCGAGCGGGCGCTTCCTGGCCGCCGTCACCGTGCACAGCCTGGGGGAGCCGAACTCCGTCCTCGGCGTCACATGCGATAACTCCGCTGGCACCACGATCCGGCCGTATCAGATGGAGTTGACCTTCATCCCCTCAGTCGGGGCGCGGCCGACCGTTAACCAGGGCACCAAGATCCCGCTCACCGGTGGCTCGGGCTGTCGGCCGGGCAGCATCGTGCAGGCGGTGACCGGGGCCCGCGCGGAAGGCTACCGTGTCATCGGTCAGTCGACCGCCAGCGCCTCCGGGGCCTTCTCCGTCGAGGCCAGCATCCCGGCGCTGAGCGCCGGCGTGAACGATGTCTTCGCGGCCTGCCCGTGGTCCGGTGCGAACGAGCCGTTCTACCCGGCCTACATGCAGGTCATCTTCGCGAGTTCCGGCCGAGGCTGACGCGCACAAGGCTCCGCACCAGCGGGGGCCGTCCCGCAGAGCCGGGCAGGCCCCCGGTGCGGCGCTTTCAGCGCTGCGGCTTCGCGCGCTGGTCTTTCACGCTGTGGGCCGCCGGGACCGTGAGGACCCTCGCCGCGATCCAGTCCCCGGCGGCAGGATCCGCCGCCGGCCTCGTGGAGGCTTCACGCGGCAGGCGATACGCGGCCCGCGCCGTCGGCCAGGCGCACCGTGGTGCGCCGGCCCGGACCGTCATGAGCGCCGCCCCGGCGCCTAGGGAGACGCTGGCGCAGATCCTGGACCGGGTCGCCGCCGTCGTCGCCGCCGTGGTGCCCGGCCTGGACGCGGGCGATGCCCGCCTCCTGGTGGCTGAGGCGGCTTCCCGGCGCGGGGCGCTGCGGCACCTCGACCGGCACCTGGCTGCTTTTCCCTGTGCGCTCGCGTCCGGGTCCGCGGACGCGCCGAAGGCGGTGATCGCGCTCGCCGGGCTGCTGGCCGCCGCCGGGTATCCCGGGATCGGAGTGGCCGCGTGCCTGGCGTGCGGCGGCTCGGGCGAGCTGCCGCACCGCTCCGGCGACGGTCGGCTCTGCCGCAACTGCTACCGGAGTCAGCGGCAGGAGCCGTGCCGGCAATGCGGCCGGACCCGCCCGGTGCACGCCAGGACGGCCGCCGGGCCGCTGTGCACGACGTGCTCTTCCCACCTGCGGCCGGCCCGGACGTGCGGGGCCTGCGGCCAGGACGGCCCGGTCAGGGCATGGCGCCCGGACGGCAGCGCCGTCTGCGAGACGTGCTACCGGGCACCGGAACGCCCGTGCGCCCGGTGCGGCCGGCTCGCGGTCACCCGTGCGCTCCTGCCGGAGGGGGCGGTCTGCCGCAGCTGCCGCGGCGAGCCGCACCTCGCCGAACGGGCAAGGGCAGGCACCCCAGCACCAAGGAAGACCGCTCGTCGCGAATAAGTGCTCCGTCCCCAGAACCACGAGACCGTGGTTTACTGGGCCACCGTCTTCATGATGACCAGGCGGCTCACCCGTTACGAGAGCCCTCAGCCGTCCGTCAAAGGCTGGGGGATGCGACTGCAAGGGCCTGGTCAGGCGGCGTCGGCTGCCGCATGATTCTGACGCCACCGCGAATCGCAGTGCCGCGAGTTCGGCCACGGCCGCGAGGCCGCCGCGAAGATCGTGTCCGGCCCGGGAGCGGAGCCGGGATCTCCGGTTGCGGTCGGTCACGGCCTCTCGGTGTCGGCCCGGATGCCGTTGACAACTAGGTGAAGACCGTAGTCGAAGTGTTCTTGATGGTGCGGCGCGGGGATATGGGCGAGCGCAGCGTACATGTGCGGGTGGCGCTTTGGATCGACCGCGCCGGTGAGCCGCGCGGTGGCGTCGTGACCTCTGCCGGGCAGCGCGGCGGCGAGTTGCTCCTCGATGGTGTGGCCGACCACGTAGTAGGTCAAGGTGTCGGCCGCCCCGGCGGCGTCGCGGCTGGAAAGGCCGCCCTCGCGGAGGGTCGCGATCATGGCTTCGCCGTAGGCCAGCGCGTTGGGCAGGGGGAAGAAGGCGGCGGAGAACAGGCGTGCTCCGTCCCGGCGGGACAGCAACGCCCCGCGCAGCCGACGTGCCAGCTCGGTAATCCGCTCGTCCCAAGGCCAATCTGCGGCGAGCCCGGCTGTCAGGCCGGTGAGCAGGGTGTCGGCCATGGTCTCAAGGAGGTCTTGCTTGCTGCGGAAGTGCCAGTAGGTGGCGCCGTTCTGCACACCGAGCGCGGCGGCTAGGCGGCGCATGGTCAGCTGGTCTAGCCCGACCTCGTCGAGCAGGCCGAGCGCCGCAGCGAGCACCTGCTCCTTGCTGAGTTGCACGGCAGCTCCCCTCGCAAAGACTTTGACTACGGCTTCTGGCATCGAGGATACTTCAACGGTGTTGAACTTCAACACCGTTGAAGTTAGCGGTCGGGAAGGGGAGCCCGTGCTGCCGGGGAGGTCAAGCTGAGCCTCCGACCACTCGCTCGCCACTCGCGAGCGGCCGGGCCTCCTCCGGGCGTCGACTGATTAGAGAGGGCCGAGACCGGCGACCGGGTGGGCAGTGTGGTCTTCGAGGACGCCTACGCCGAAATCCTGCTCGCCGATCCCTGCCTTGTCAGCCACGTCCTTGCGGATGTGGACGCCACTGCAGCGCTGGCCCTGGTGCGCAGCGGCCTCATCGCGCCACGAGCACGCCGCGTCGCGTCGGGGGAGTCAGTACTGGTCACCGCGGCGGCCAGCGGTACCAGTCACCGGGCAGTGCAACTGGCCAAGGCGATCCAGGCTCTAAGCACCCCCGCACCAGGGAATACCGCACGATCCGAATAAGTGCTCTCCGCCAGTACTTCTGCGCCCCAGCTGATGTCTCCGCCCGGCGGCTGGCCGGAGATGGACCTGGCGTGTACCTCAGCCGGGCGAGAGTGCCGGTGCCTGCCCGCTGCGGCGCAGGTCGCCGACGCTGGCCGCCGGGCCAGGTACATCGGTGGCCCACCGAAGGTATATCTGAGGACCACGGAATCGGTATGTTGGCCGCCTGGTCGGCAGCCGCTAGCCGCGCTACGCCCCTTACCCCCGCTAGGCGGTGGAAGGAGTGCCTCATCCGGCAGCAGGTAGCTCGCGGCATTCCGGCATTCGGAAGCACAAGGCTGCGCCCGACGACTTCGAAGACCCTCTAAAAACACGTTCCGAGGCTGACTGAGGCTCGTTGCCCGCGCGCACCCACCAAGTGTGTACTGGTCAGGCGGGATCGGTGAACGAGATCGGCTTGCCGGCGGCCTGGGCATACGCGATCTCCCTGCTCGTGGACTCGCCGATATACCCGCCGGGGTTGACGACCAGAACCCGGTCAGCCAGGTCGATCTTGCGCAGGTGGAGGGCGTCCAGGGCGGTCTTCTGCTCGTTGGTGATCAACTCGTCTGCTTCGCCTGGCGCGACGACGATGACACCTGCGAAGGTCAAAGCTCGGTTCGCCGCCCGCATCTCGTCCACGAACCGGGTAGAGCCGCAGATGCAGACAATCTCAGGTCGGTCGGGCACGGCTCAATCCTTCGGTCCAACGGGAAGCCGTCAGTGTGCACGTTGACATCACAGACGGGCACACGAGCTAGCAGTTTACGCAGCGAGATGGAGACCACGCGCCTGCACTGTCGCAAGCGGGAGGCGTGCCCCGCGCTGAGAATGGCGCTGCCCGACGGCGAAGTCTGGGGTGCACCCGGCTCACCAGCTTCCTTTAGCAACACGGCCTAGTCGCGCTGTGCGCCGTCGGGCCAGATAACGCGCACCGGGGTGCTGCGCTCGCGGGCGTAGGCCACGACGTCGGCGGTGCCGCCGTAGGACCGTGCGGGCTTGCCGTCCCACACCGCGTACAGCTCGTCGGCCTTGTCGACCATGAGCTTGCTGGCGGCCATGTGGGATTCGGGCGTGGACGCCGTGAACGGCAGGCGGTGGACGGCGGCGTCGCGGGCGAACAGGTCGTCGTACCCGGGATGGGAGTCCTCCGGCAGCTTTTCCCTGTACTCGGCGGCGGGGATGACGGCTTCGAGGGTGCCGCCGAGGTCGGTGACGGCGCGGGCGAAGATCTGGTCGGCCCCGTCGGCCAGGCAGGACACGCCGGTCACGTCGGGCGCGCGTTCGGCGAGGGCCGCCCGCAGAGCCTGGTCGACCAGGCTCACGGTCGGGGCGGGCAGGCCGCGGTGTCCTGAGATCGCGATGCGGTACATGCACATCCTCTAGAGCAGGGCTGAGCGGAGTTGGTCATCGAAGTCCCGGACGTAGCTGGTGGCGGGGCCGGTGTACTCGCGGCGGAAGCGCCTGGCGCGGTCGATGATGCGCTCAGACGAGTAGGTCATCCCGACTCCGAGGGCTTCGCAGGCGAGCCGGAAGGACTCATCGATCCGGTCGCTGTCGCGCCGGGCCGCGCCGTCCTGGCGGGCGGCGGTCGCCACTTCGAGCATGATGACGGCGCGCTGCTTGGGCGCGGGCTGGGCGGCTGACAGGGACTCGGTGAAGGCGGCCAGCGCGTCGCCGGGGCGGGTGAGCCTGACCGCGACCAGTGCCCGGTACCCGGCCAGCTTCGCGTGGTCGAACGGGAACACCCATGGCCAGGGCGGGGGTTCGGTTCGCCGGTCGGCGTCGATGGCCTTCGCGGCGCGGGCCAGCGCGTGCGCGGCGGCGTCGCCGTCACGGCGCGCGGCGGCGAAGCTGAGGGCCTCGGTGGCGTCCAGCCATGCGCGCGGGGACGGGTGCGGGGTGGCACCGATCTGCTGGCGTGCCTCGCCGACGAGGGTGAGGCCGAGCTCGGGGTCGCCGGCGTCGGTCTCGAATGCGGCCAGGCTGCCGAGCATGTAACCGGCGAGCAGGTCTTGCCCGGCCTGGCGGGCGCGGGCGATCGCCATGCGGTAGTAGGCCCGTGCGCTGCCGATGTCGTACATGTCGGCGTGCAGCCAAGCGGCGAAGCCTGCCGCCTCGCTGGCGGCGGCGGCCACATCGGCAGCGTAGGGCGTCTTGCCGGCCCGTGCGAGCAGCCGGCTGGCCATCTCCACGTGCGCGGTCACGCCGCGCGCCAGCTCACGGGCGGACGTGGTGGCGTCCAGCCTGCGCTGCGCCCCGATGATCGCCGTCAGGGTGGGGGCCGTCGTCTCGTCGACGACCGCTCGCGTGGGCAAGGGGACCAGGGCCAGTGCCATTGCCTTGCCGAAGTCTCGCCGTTTCGTCGGATCCTCACCTCCCGCGTCGCCGAACCGGAGTAGGTGTACGGGTACCCCAATCCGGCGTGATATCTCCCGGACCTGGTCGACGGTTAGTGCCTGCTGCCTCCGAAGCACGTTCGAGACCCAGCTCTGGGAGTACCCCACCGCCAGGGCCAGCTGCTTTTGCGTCCAGCCGTGCGCTCGCCGGATCTCCTCCAGCAGCGTCGCGAAGTCGCAGCTCGCGAGCGCGGCGGCGACGGCCGGAGAGGACCAGAACTCTGGCGGCAGGTGCCTGACCGGAAATAACCCACCTCAGCCCGCTCAGCGTGACCGCCGTCGGGGCATGACGACATGGCCCCGTGGTGGCGGGGCCTGTGACGCGGTATGCGGCTAGGCGGTCAGGTAGCAGCAGAAGTCGACCCGGCAGGGTCAGGTCCCGGCGCCAGGCTGACCTTCGGGCTCCAATCCCACAGAGAAACCGGCGTCACGGGCAGCCCGCTCCCGCCATCCTGCCCCACTCGTGCGCTCGCCCGGACCGCGGAACCGCCCACCCGGATCCGCCCGGTGAAACCGGGCGTGCATGAACCTCAGCCGCCCGATACCTGCACCCTCGGCCATTTCTCGCGGACGCGACCATCCCACCGATGAGGAAGGCTGACCTGGGCTTTCTTCGGTGGGCGATACTGGGATCGAACCAGTGACCTCTTCCGTGTCAGGGAAGCGCTCTCCCGCTGAGCCAATCGCCCGGGATCCTGGCAAGCCACCCCGCCGCAGTCACCCGCTGGTCGTGCTCGCCTTCGCAGAGAATACCAGAACTCAGCCGGTCCCGCGTCCGCCCGCCGCTGCCGCCGGGGGCCTCTGCTGCCGGAGCCTCCGCTGCCGGGGCCTCCGCTGCCGGAGCCACCTCCGTCTCCGCAGTCGCCAGCTCCAACGTCACGTCGCGCACCCCGCGGGCGAACGCCGACGTCCAGGTGCCGTGGCGGGCCAGCATGTTGATGATCCAGTCTTGCTCTGAGCCAGGCTCGTCGGTGCGGCAGCTCGCCAGGGCGACGGCCTCGCACCCGCTATAGCAGACGACCGCGTAGTGGGCGTCCGTGCCGGACAGCGCCTCATCGAGGTAGGCGCGCGGGAACGCCCGCACCTGCCCGTGGAACCGCCGGAAGACGGTCGCGGGGGAGCAGCGCTGGAACATCGCCTCCAGCGCCGCGCGATCCCCCGCGACCGTCGGCCGCACCACCAGCCGCTCATCGTCGCCGCCCGGCCTGCCTTCGCCGCCCAGCCGCTCCCGCCCGCAACGAGCGCTCACGCCAGCACTCACGGCCTTGGCACCCCCACGGGGTTGGGCACCGGGACCACGCCGTCGTCCATGAGGCACCGGCTGATCGGCGCGCGCTCGCCTGCGTGGACGGCCGCCACCGCAACTACGTCCGCCTCTCGTTCGCTGAGCAGCCCAGCACCCTGGAACTGGCGGCCGAACGCCTCGCCGCCGCCTGGGAATCCCATGCCGCCGACCTCGCGGCGGCCCCGCTGGCGGTGGCGGCCGCCGCTCCCGTTATGCGCCAGCCGTGACGCTTTCCTTATGAATGCCGGCAATGCCCCCATGCCGGGGCGCGGGCTTGCCTACACTGCCGGCCATGTTGCGAGGAGCGCAGGCCCAAGGCACACAGCCCCCCAGCCGCCCGCACCGGCACCGGCGCCGGGGCGGCGCCCGCTGGTCATTGCTCGGGCTCGGCGTGGCGGGCGCGGCGATCGCGGTCGCCGCCGCGGTCGGCATCGGCCAGGCGGTGGGCAGCCCGGCGTGCGCGCTCGAACTGTCGGCCGCGGCCCAGGCGGGGACGGCCGTCCAGGCCGGCACCATCTCCGGCACGGCCACCTATTACAAGAGCCCGCCGGGCAACTGCTCCTACCCCTCCCCGCCGGCCGACGGGCTGTTCGTGGCGCTGCCGCCGTCGCAGTACGCCAGCGCCGCCGCCTGCGGCGGGTACCTGCAGGTGCACGGCCCCGACGGCTCGGTCCGGGTCGAGGTCGTCGACCAGTGCCCGGACTGCGGGACCAATCACATCGACCTGAGCCCGCAGGCGTTCTCGGCGATCGCGCCACTGGCGGCGGGCCAGGTCACCGTCACGTACGAGTTCCTCGCCAGCCCGCCGCTACCCGGGCCGCTGAGCGTGCGCGTGAAGGAGGGGTCCTCGCGGTACTGGCTCGCCCTGCTGGCCACCAACACCGGCAACCCGCTGGCCTCGGTCGCGGTGCGCGGCGCGGCCGGCGGCTGGCACGACCTCGCGCGGGCCGACTACAACTACTGGATCGCGGCGTCCGGCGCCGGGGACGGCCCGTTCACGGTGCGGCTGACCGACACGGTCGGCCACCAGGTCTCCGTGGGCGGCATCACCTTGAGCCCCGGCGTCGTCCAGGGTACCGGTACCTCCATGTACGGGGCGGGCAGTGCTCCGGCGGGCAGTGCGCCCCCGGTCACCACGCAGGTCACCACGCCGAGCGCCTCGCCGTCGGCGTCGCGGGCCACCGCGGCCGCGGCGGCGACGGGTTCCCGGCACCGCCCCCGCCCATCCGCGTCCCCGCGCACGTCACCGGCCACCGTGATCCCAGGCAGCCAGCCGGCGGCGCCGGTGCTCGCCGCGACCGCCACTTCGCACTGCTAGAACCTTCTCCTATCCCTAACGAGACCTGCGTTCCCGGTCCGCGCACCCCTTCCTCGCGATCCTCGCCAGGCACGCTGGCCGTGCCGGGCGTCGCGTGCTTGCTGGCGGCCACCCCGCCGAGCAGGTCGACCAGGTCACCCGGGTTAGGGCCGAAGCCCTGGCTCGCGATCGGCAACTGCGCCAGCAACCGATGGCGGCACTGTTCGCTCGCAAGCTCCGGCGCCGCCTTGTGGGCTCAGTCGCGGCCGGTGCCGGTGGCCAGGGGCGCGGGCCAGGCGGCGGGGTCGGCCGGGTCGGGCGGTGTGGTGCGGCAGATGGAGTAATAGCGCGGGGTGATGGCCGTGGGGTGGCGCGCGAGGGCGGCCATGCAGCGGGCGTGGGCCTGTTCCGGCGTGCGGACGGCGTCGGTGGCGGTCAGGTGCGCGACCAGCGGATGGCCGCCGGCCGAGGCGACGACGCGGGCGACGGCGGGCGCGACGGCGTCGTCGACCAGGCGCTGCACGTCGGCTAGGTCGACCCAGCAGGAGTCGATCAGTATCCGGTCCGGGGCGCCGGGGAGGGACTCCAGCCCGATGATTTCAGGTATCCGGCTGGCGGGCACGTCGCCGTGCGCGGCGGCCACCAGCAGGCGCTCGACGGCCAGCAGCACCGCCTCCAGTTCGGCCCGCGGCACCAGGCCGGCATCGCCGCTCCACACGTCCAGCCCCAGGCAGCCATCGACCTGGATAAGGCGGAACTGGATCGGCGTTCCGCTGAATGGCATCGGGCGCCACCGCAGACCGGTCCGGGCGAGCGCGATGTCCACCTCCTCGGGCTGGAACCCGACGCCAGCGGTCAGTCCGGACCACGACTCGGGGACGAGGCTATTGAACAACGGGTCGTAGTGGAAGCGCAGGCCCCGTTGACCCTCGATCAGATCGGTCATGGCGTCCCGCTCAGCCGTGTCGTACCGGCCGTGCCGGCTCGCCTCCATCACCGTGGTCCAGGCGTGGCGGACCAGCTCGTCGAAGCTTCTGCCGGCGATCTCGACGGTGGCGATGGAGGCCTGGGCCAGGGCGCCGACGTAATTCACCAGGTGGCGCTCGAAACGGTTGCTGGACAGCAGCGGGAACACCAGCTCCGGGTGGTTGGCGCGGCGGGCGACCACGGCGCAGATGGCCGCCAGCACGATGCTGGACCGGCTGGCCCGGGTGCGCGCCGCCACCCGCCGCACGGCCATCGCGGCGGCCACCGACGACAGCTCCACCGCCAGTGACTCGCCGCTGGGC
>JAICUO010000336.1 GCA_025935815.1 Streptosporangiaceae bacterium | reverse complement strand
CTCCAGCACGTACCCGCGCGTGGCGGCGGCCAGGGCGCGGTTGGCGTTCTGCTCCACGAGAAGGATCGCCGTGCCCGAGCGGGCGATCTCGGTGATGGTCGAGTAGATCTGGTCGACCAGGACGGGGGCGATGCCCAGCGACGGCTCATCCAGCAGGAGCAGGCGCGGGGACGCCATCAGCGCGCGCCCGATGGCCAGCATCTGCTGCTCGCCACCGGACATCGTGCCCGCCTTCTGCTTCTCCCGCTCCCTCAGCCGGGGGAACAGCGCGAACACCCGCTCCATGTCTTCGGCGATGGACGCCCCGCGCCGCCGGAAGGCACCCAGGTCCAGGTTCTCGCGCACGGTCATCCGGGCGAAGCACCGGCGGCCCTCCGGGGACAGCGCGATGCCCCGGGTGACGATCTCGTGCGCGGTCACCCGGGTGATGTTCTCCCCGGCGAAGGTGACCGTGCCGGCCGATGCGGGGGTCAGCCCGCACACCGACCGCAGCGTCGTCGACTTGCCGGCCCCGTTGGAGCCGATCAGCGTCACGACCTCGCCCTCATCGACGGTCAGGGAAACGCCCTTGAGCGCCTCGATCGCGCCGTAGAAGGTGTGGATGCCGGATACCTCGAGCAGCGGCATTACCCCTCCTTCCCGAGGTAGGCCTCGATGACCGCGGGGGTCGCGCGGACCTCGGCCGGGTCGCCCTCGGCGATCTTGCGGCCGTGGTCGAGCACGGTGATCCGCTCCGACACGCCCATCACGACCTTCATGTCGTGCTCGATCAGCAAGATGGTCAGCTTCAGGTCATCGCGCAGCGCGCGCATGAAGTCGGTCAGCACCGCCGACTCCCGCGGGTTCATCCCGGCGGTGGGCTCGTCGAGCAGCAGCAGCTTCGGCGAGGACGCCAGCGCCCGCGCGATCTCCACCCGCCGCTGGTCGCCGTAGGCGAGCTGGGTGGCGAGCCGGTCGTGGTCGCGCTCCTTCACCCCCACGTACTTCAGCAGGTCGCGGGCGCGCTCGCGGGTCTCCTTCTCCTCGCGCCGCACCCACGGCGGCCGGAGCACGGCGCCGAACACCCCGGCTCGCATGCGGGCGTGGTGGCCGATCATCACGTTCTCGATGGCGGTCAGCGCGCCGAACAGCCGGATGTTCTGGAACGTCCGGGCGACGCCGCGGGCGGTGATGATGTCGGGCCGGGCGCGGGTGATGTTGCGGCCGTCGAACAGGATCCGTCCCTCGGTCGGCCGGTACAGCCCGGTCAGCATGTTGAAGTAGGTGGTCTTGCCGGCCCCGTTCGGCCCGATCAGCGACACGATCGAGCGCCCGGGGATGTCAAAGGAGACGTCGTCGACCGCCAGGAGGCCGCCGAACCGCTTCGTGATGCGCTCCGCCTGCAAGATGAAGGAGCCCGCAGGCGCCACTGCCTCGTCAGGTGCCGGGTCGTTGGGGACTGGGTCGTTGGGTGCGGGAAGGGTTGTCATATCACTCCTCCCGAGGTGGCCGACGGCTCGGCGAGCTGGGTATCGGTCGTGGTGACGAGGTCGGAGGTGAACTCCAGCTTGCGACGGCGCTCGGGCAGCAGGCCCTGCGGGCGCAGCAGCATGACGATGACCAGCAGGAAGCCGAAGATGCCGAACTCCACCGCGGTCAGCTGGAAGTGCAGGCCAAACTTGGACGGCAGGTCATTGAGCACGTCGGGGATCAGGTAGTTGTTGATAAGCCCCAGCAGCAGGCCGCCCAGGAGGGAGCCCCAGATCGAGCCGAGGCCGCCGATGATCACCATGGCGAGGATGAAGATCGAGAACCCGAACGCGAACTGCCCGGCGTTGACGGTCGTGTAGTAGGCGCCGAAGAATGCCCCGGCCATCCCGCCGAACGCCGCGCCGATCGCGTACGCGAGCAGCTTGGTCTTCACCAGCGGGATGCCCATGGACACGGCGGCGACCTCGTCCTCGCGCAGCGCCACCCAGGCCCGGCCGAGGCGAGAGTCGCGGACCCGCAGGTTGACGAACAGTACGATCAGCAAGATGCCGAAGATCAGCCAGTACCACGGCCGCTCGTCCAGCAGGCTGAACGCCCTGGAGATGGGGAAGTACGGCGGGTCGACCGCGCTGATGCCGAGGTTGCCCGCGGTCAGCGTCATGCCGTTGCCGAGGCTGACCGACTGGCCGTTGACCGCGATCACGCCGATGATCTCACCGAACGCCAGCGTGACGATCGCGATGTAGTCACCGCGCAGCCGCAGCGTGGGCAGGCCGATGATCATGCCGGCCACCGCGCAGACGATCACCGAGGCGATCAGGATGAGCAGGAAGTTCAGGTGGATGCCGGGCAGTTGCCCGGCTACCGGCGAGACCAGCACGTGGATGTTCAGCTTGGAGAAGAACTCCGAGCCGAACCAGCCCATGGAATACGCGCCGAGGGCGTAGAACGCGACGTACCCGAGGTCGAGCAGGCCGGCCATGCCCACCACGACGTTCAGGCCCAGCGACATGACCGCGTACGCGACCGCGATGATCGCCCCGTTCAGCAGGCCGGAGGAGGACCCGGTCAGGAACGGGAAGATGACGCCCAGGATCAGCAGCAAGATCGCCAGCGCCCGGCTCCACCACGACGGGACGCGCTTTTCGAAGGCGGCCCGCCATTCCGCCAGTTGCGCGCGCAACTCGGTCATCCGGCCTCCCTCGTCTCCTCGCCCAGCAGGCCACGGGGGCGCAGCACCATGATCGCGATCAGGTAGCCGAACACGACGGCCTCGGTCCACTGCGGCCCGATCCGGGAATCCGACAGCGACTGGATGACGCCGATGATCAGCCCGCCGAGCACGGCACCGCGGATGTTGCCGATGCCGCCCATGACCGCGGCGGTGAACGCGATCAGGCCGGCCTTGAAGCCCTGGAAGTACCAGATGTTGGTCTGGTAGAGGGCGTAGACCAGGCCGGCCGCCCCGGCCAGCATGCCGCCGAGCAGGAAGGTGAGCGAGATCGTGGCGTTGGTGTTGATGCCCATCAGCCGGGCCGCCTCGGGGTCCTGGGCGGTGGCGCGCATCGCCTTGCCGGCCCGGGTGCGGGTGACGAACCACGACAGCAAGATCACGAGCGGGATCATGACCACGAACGACAGGAGGTAGCCGCGCAGGATCGGCACCCCGACGATCGTGAACGCCGTGGTCTGCGCGCCGATCAGGTCATCGACGCTGTGCTGGGAGCCGCCCTGCCACAGCAGGCCGATGTTCTGCAATATGAACGAGAACCCGACCGCGGTGATGAGCGGCGCCAGCTTGGGCGCCTTGCGCAGCGGCCGGTAGGCGACCCGCTCGATCAGCACGTTCAGCGAGCCAGTGGTGACCATCGTGACGATGAGGGTGATCAACAGGCCTCCGGCCAGGCCCAGCGGGCCGGTGGTGAGGCCCAGGCCGAGCGGCGCCCACAGGCCGACGGCGGTGAAGGACCCGAGCATGAAGACGTCGCCGTGCGCGAAGTTGATCAGCTCGATGATGCCGTAGACGAGGGTGTACCCGATCGCGATCAGCGCCCAGATGGCGCCGTCGGACAGGCCCTCGGCGAAGTTGAAGCCGAGCTTGGACAGGTCGTGGTGGATGACCGGGTGCCCGGCGACGACGGCGGCCTGGTAGCCGTTGAAGAGGTCGGTGGCGCCGTAGTAGACCGGCAGCGCCGCGAGGGCCACGATCAGGCCCCAGCGGCCCGCGAACTTGCGGATGACCGCGAGCACGCGGGCCACTTCGTCGCGTGCGCGCGCCCCGCCAGTGACGGGGGGACTAGGGGAGAGTGCTGTCGTATTCACGTGTCCTACGCATCAGTACGGGAGCGGCGGGGACGCGGATCACGCGTCCCCGCCGCCAAGGTGCCGCTTACGATACCGCTAGCTCGCGGCGACCGTCTTGTCCGGGGTCAGAGTCGTCGAGAACGTCGGTTCGCCGCCCGAGCCGACCTTGTACAGGCCGTAGGACTTCAGCGTGGTGTCGCCGTTCTTGTCGAAGCCGTAGGTGCCCAGGACCGACGAGCGGTTGGTGGTCGCGAACAGCGCCGCGAGGACCTTGGCCTTGTTGTTGCCGTCGGCGCCGAGCTTGGCGATGGTGTCGAGGCCGAGCTTCATGGCCTCGTAGCCGTAGATCGCGTACGGGTCCGGCTCGGCCGAGCCGTACTTGGCCTTGTAGGCGGCCAGGAAGTCCTTGCCGCCCGGGTAGGAGGCGAGGTTCAAGGTCGCGACCGTGCACTGGATCAGCGGGTCGATCGCGGCCGGGACGCCGCCCTTGGCAGCCGCGGTGTAGGAGTCGGTGCAGACGCCGTCGCCGCCGAAGATCTTCGCGGTCGGGATGGCCGCGTTGATGTCCTTGGTGATCTGGACCGCGCCGTTGGAGACGATGCCGGCGAAGAAGAAGCAGTCCGCGCCGGAGGCCTTGACGGTCTGGGCGTAGGTGCGGAAGTTGCCGGCGGTCGGGTCGATGCCGGTGTCGCTGAGGACGTTGACCCCGTAGAAGCCCTTCTCCAGGCCGATCAGGGTGGCCAGGCCCTGGCCGTAGGCCTCCTTGTCGTTGGCGACGGCGACCTTGGTGCAGCCGGCCTGCTTCATGGCCATCAGGTCAGCCGCGGCCTGGATCGAGTCGATCGGCACGATCCGCAGGTAAGTGCGCGCCCCGGTCGGGTAGTACTTGGCGGGCTCGCCGGGCGCGCTGCCCGGCAGGCTGGTGGTCAGGCCGACGTAGGTGTTGGCCGGGCTCACCTGGGGAATCCCGCCCTGGTTGAGGATCGGGACCGACACCTCGGAGGCGCCGGAGTTGAATTCTCCCATGTAGTACACGGCCTTGGGGTCGGTCGCGGCCTGCTTGGCGTTGGCCTGGGTCTGGCCCGGGTCCCACTTGCCCGCGGCCGCGGTGGAGTCGTCTAGCTCCTTGTAGTTCACGGTGAACTGGCCGGCCTTGTTGTTCGCCTGCGCGAGCGCGAGCTTGATCCCGTTGACGAGCGGGATGGTCTGCGCGCTCGACCCGCCCTGCATGGGCAGGCTGGAGTAGACGTCGACGACGTTACCGCCGGACGCGGCGCTGCTGGAGCCGCCGGTGGCGCCTGAGCTGCTGCTAGAGCTGCTGCTGCAGCCGACGGCAGCGAGGGCGACCACGGCCAGCGCTGCGACCGCGGGAATCCCTCTCCGGACCTTCATATGGTGTGTCCCTTCCTCATGTGACTTGCTCGGCTGGCGCGCTGCGCTAAGTCGACGTGACCCTCGGTTCGCGAGGTCTGTTCGCGATCCTGGTCACCAGGTTCGACCGCAACGGGGGTGGCGTTGCCGCATGCACGCCGACCGGGCCTCTGCCGCCACCGGCCGCCGCCCTCGCGTCTGTGCCAGGGTGCCGCCGGCTTGCTGCCCCGTTGGGCGGCACGGCCAGAATACTGACCAGCACCCAGCCACGCCTAGCTTATCGACGCCTTTCCCCCAGACGGTCGAATCGGTCGAAATCGGCGTTCCTTTAACCCGCCAGTTACAATTGATGGGTCTGCGGCCTGCATGAACGCTATTACTGCCCGGTAGGGGTCTCACCTGGGTCGCGCGCAGGAATCGGGTTGATAACAAAAAATCTAAAGCAATATTTACCTGAACGCGCTTCAACGGGAGTTCCTGCTGTGACTATCCCGTGTTATGTCGACCGCTCAGCTGCCCGGCCGCCGTTGAAGTCGGCGGTGGCGCGCTCGCCCCGGGCGGCCTCGCGGCGCGCGGCCGGAGTGGACTGCGGGGTGGCATTGCGGGGGGCGCTGGCGGATGGCGGTGGTGGCCGGGGGTCGCTACCGTGGGCCCTATGAGCGAAGATCACTGGCACCGTCCGCTATCTCGCATCGAGCCCGGCGACCTCAGCGGGGACACCACCCAGACGTCGGGGATGGCGCGGCGGGAGGCGATCTCCGGCAAGACCGTGGGAGCCGAGAAGCTCTGGATGGGGCAGACACACGTGGGGGCCGGGGCCAAGTCCGCCGATCATCACCATGGGGAGTCCGAGACGGCGATCTACGTGGTGTCAGGGACGCCCGCGTTCGTGTTCGCCGACGGGGACCGCGAGGTGCGGCTGGAGGCCAAGCCGGGTGACTACATCTTCGTCCCGCCGTACGTCCCGCACCGCGAGGAGAATCCCGGCGACACCGAGGCCGTCGTCGTCATCGCGCGCAGCACCCAGGAGGCCATCGTGGTCAACCTGCCCAGCCTGTGGCAAGCCGGCCCGCCACCCGCGCAGGGATAACACCAAGAGGCCTCCGGCCGGGCGTACTCCGCGGCTACGACCCGGATGACGACGCGATCGACTACGGGAGCCAGGCCCGGGTGCTAGCGAGGCCGATGTGTCCCGCGTTAGGGGAGGGCCGGGTCGATGATGGTCATTCCGGCGGGGGAGGCCTTGTCGAATTCGGGGAGCAGGGCGGCGGCTTCGTTGAGGCTGATCACGCGCTCGATCAGGTCCTGCGGGCGCAGGCGGCCGGCCTCGATCAGCGCGAGCAGGCCGGGGTAGTCGGCGGCGGCCATGCCGTGGCTGCCGAGCAGGTCCAGTTCCCAGCCGATGACGCGGGCCATGGGCAGCCGGGGGTGGCCGGCCACCGGGGGCAGCAGGCCGACCTGCACGTGGCGGCCGCGACGGCCCAGGGACAAGATCGAGTCCGCGCACGCCTGCTCGCTGCCGACCGCGTCGATCGCGACGTGGCTGCCGCCGCCGGTGATCGCGTGGACCTGGTCCGGGATCGCGTGAGCGCCAGAGAGCAGCGCATGGTCGGCCCCGAGTGCCCTGGCCAGGCCGAGCGGGCCGGGGTTGCGGTCGACGGCGATCACCCGCGCGCCGAGGGCCTTGGCGATCATCACCGCGCTGAGCCCCACGCCGCCCGCGCCGATGACGGTCAGCCACTCCCCGGCGGCCAGCCGGGCGCGCCCGGTCAGCGCCCGGTAGGCGGTCGCGAAGCGGCAGCCCAGGCTGGCGGCGGCCGCGAACGGGACCTTGGCGGGGATGGCGACCAGGTTGACGTCGGCGGCGTGCAGCGCGACGAGCCCGGCGAACGATCCCCAGTGGGTGAAGCCGGGCTGCCGCTGGTCCGGGCAGACCTGCGCGTTCCCGGACCGGCACCACGCACACTGGCCGCACCCCTGCACGAACGGCACGGTCACCCGGTCGCCCATGCTCCAGTTGGCGACGCCCGCCCCGGTCACGGTGATGACCCCGGCGAGCTCGTGGCCGGGCACGTGCGGCAGCGTGATGTCGTCGTGCCCGGCCCAGGCGTGCCAGTCGCTGCGGCACAGGCCCGTGGCGCGCACCGCCACCACCACCCCGCCCGGCGGCGGAACGGGGTCGGGCACCTCCCGCACGTCAAGCGGGCCGCCGATCCGCTCCATCACCATCGCGCGCACTGGAATCACTCCTTACTCGCCCGGTGGCTCCCGGGTGCCCCGCGAGCGCCGGAAGCCGGCGACAGCCGTGCCCCAGATGAGCACCAGGATGCCGTAGAGGCCTAGCGGCGCGGCGGTCGCCACCCCGAACGCGGTGGCCGCCAGCCCCGCCGCGATCGCGAAGTCGCGCATCGACGTGGTCAGCAGCAGCGCGGTACTCGCCGAGCGTCCCGATCGAGTCCCCAGCAGCCGGCCGAGAACCGCTGACCCGGCCAGGAACAGCAAGAGCGCGACCGCCACCCCCGCGTACGCGGCCGACAGGCGCACCTCGGCCGCGATCAGCGCCACCAGCAGCGCGACCGCGATCATGGCGGTGGTCCCGGCGGGCTTGGCGAGCCGGGCGACCCCGGCCACCCGCCAGCGCAGCGCGAGGCCGGCCGCGAGCGGCGCGGCGACGACCAGCGCGAGGCTGGCGATGACTCCCGCCGGGCGCACGGCCGACCCGGAGGCCGCCTCCAGCCGCAAGGCCGGGCCGGCGACTAGCACCGTGGTCACCGTCGACCCGATGAGCACTCCGGCCGACAGCGCCGCCTCCCCGCCGGCCATCGCGGTGGTGGCGACCGACGCGATCTCGCAGGGCGCCAGCCCGACCGTCGCCAGCCCCTCGCGCAGCGGCCCCGGCGGCGCGATCTGCGCGACCGCCCACGACAGCGCCGGCAACGCGGTGATCCCGGCCAGCAACGCGACCGCCAGCGACCGCCACGCGGCCGCGACCCGCTTCAGCGCGGCCGGGTCGATCGTCAGCGCGGTCGCGAACACGAGCGTGGCCAGCAGCACGCTGATCCCCCGGTGGCCGGCCAGCCACGCCAGCGGCGGCCGGATCACCAGGCCGAGCGCCGCCGCGACCAGCACCAAGCCGAGTTCGGGGTACCCGGTGACCAGCGACCGGGCTCGGGAGACCATGAGGCACTATTGTGCCGTGAGCGACAGTGCCTCGGGCGAGAGGGCCAACGACCATCAGGCAAGCGACATCGCGGCTTTCCTCTACGAGATCGGGCAGCTCAAGCGCTATCCGCGCACCGGCTGGCACACCGCCGGGGTGCCCCGGCCGGAGTCGGTCGCCGACCACAGCTTCCGCGCCAGCGTCATCGCCGCCGTCATCGCCAGCCTCGAGGGCGCCGACCCGCAGCGCGCGGCGTTCCTGGCCCTGTGGCACGACTCGCAGGAGACCCGGACCACCGACCTGTCCCACCTCACGAAGAAGTACGTAT
>JAICUO010000708.1 GCA_025935815.1 Streptosporangiaceae bacterium | reverse complement strand
CGGGGTATTCGTCGCCTTCCCTGGGGGTCCGCCCGGTCCCGCGCGCGCCGCCGTAATATTTGTGCGGGTTTGGCGGTTTAAAACCCCCGCAAAACCCGAACATATATGAAGATACCGCCCCATCGGCAGCCCATGTCCTGGTCCGCCCGGCGTGGTACGGGGTGATTGCGGCCTCCGTCGCCTCTGGGACTGGAGCGACACCGGAGCTAAGTGACATTGTGCCATAGTCCCGGAAATGACACACGATCACGAGATCGACCCTAGGGCGACTCGGGGGTGTGGCGGGCGTGATCGGCGTCATCGGCCGCAGTGGCGCCCGCCGGGCTGGCCTGGGTAGTTCCGGGGCAGTGAGCTGACCGGGGATGCGGGTCAGGGCCTAGGGCGGGGCCTGGTTGCCCGGCGCCCGTCGCCGGCCGCGCAGGCGGCGGGCCGGGCGGCGCGGGCTCGCATTCAGGCGGGTCGGCTGGGCGTCGCAGGGTGCGCATGCGCAGCGCGAGCGCCGCGGCCGACAGCAGGAACAGCGCCCCGGTCACGGCCAGCCAGTGCCACAGGAACGGGGCGGGGGACAAGGTGGTGGACGCCTGGTAACGGGTGCGCAGCCGCAGGATCAGCGGGAGCCACACCAGGAGCAGCAGGCCGGACAGCGCGGCGGGCACTCGCAGGTAGTTGATCCACGGCAGCGTGGGCCACTGGGCGCCGCGGTGCCTGATCGCCGCCGCCGCGGACCGGTCAGCGAGGGAATACAGCGGCATCAGCACCAGGTCGTGGCCGATGACGGCGCCCAGGAACCAGGCCGCGATGCCCAGCGGGCGAGACGGGACCAGCCGGGCGGCGGCGTAGCCGGCCAGCGCGAAGCAGCCGAGGAGGGCCAGCAGGTGCAGGGGGCCGGCGCCGTACCAGCGCAGCAGGCGGCGCATGTCAGCTCCCGAACGTCATGGCAGCGACCCACTTGGTGTTGTGCACCCCGGGGCTGGCGGGCACGATGACCCGGGCCGGGTACCCGTGGTCGGGGGACAGGTCCGTGCCGTTGACGCGGAGCGCTAGCAGCGAGTCGGGGTCGCTGACCTGCCCGGCCGACAAGACGACGCGGCTGAAGGCGCCGCCGCGCTGGAGGGACTCCACCAGGACGCTCGGCGGCTGGTCCGCGCCGGCCAGCCGGGCCAGGTCGCGCAGCCGCACCCCGGTCCACTCCTGATCCCCGGTGGACCATCCCTCGACGCAGTTGATCGCCAGGCGCGCGGTGTGCTGCGGCATGGCCAGTAGCTCGGCCCGGGTCAAGATGACCGGGTTCCCGGCGGCGGGCCCGGTGCGGCCGAGGGCGAGCCGCCAGCTCGCCCCGGTCTGCCCGGCCCGCACCCCGCTCTCGGCCATGGTTACGTTGACCTGGAAGCCGCCGGGCCCGCCGTCATCGGCCTGCCCGTGCGGGGCGAGCAGGGCCGTGCGGCGCAGCGGCCCGCCGATCGACTGGCCGACCGACAACGCCAGCAGGACCAGTGACCCGGCGCCCGCGAAGGCCAGGGCGCCGCGCCGGGAGATCGTGGGCGCCGCTGGCGCGGGGCTGACGAGGTAGCTGGCATCCAGGGGCTCCGGTTCGGTGCGTGCGGTGCCGACGCGCAGTTCGCGCAGCAGCCCGCGGTCGCGCAGCGCCCTGATCACCGCGGGGAACTTCAGGGCCGCGTGCGCCGCCAGGGCAGCGGTGAAGACCCAGGCACCGTAGAAGTGCAGGCTGTAGAAGGAGCCGGGGAACACGTACCACTGCTGGATGTTCATGATCCCGGTCGCGAACTCGAACACGCCCCCGCCGACGAGCAGGAACAGCGACAGCCGCTCCAGCGCGTGCGCGGGGCTGCGCAGCGGAGGCCACTCGAACAGCCTCGGCAGCACTGACCACAGCTTGGCCAGCAGGATCGGGACGAGGACCAGCCCCAGGGTGACGTGCACGCCCTGGTTCACCCGGTAGAGCCATTCCGGGTGGGTGGGCCAGGAGAACAGGTAGAAGCCGAGCCATCCCTTGCCGGTGGTCGTGTCATTGACCGGGCTGAGGCCCGGGTCGTAGGCGGCGTAGGACAGCAGGCCGGTCACGAACAGCACCGGCACGCCGCCCAGCAGAACCAGGCCGAGGACCGAGGTCAGCCACGGCCCGCGGACGGGGCTGCGCCAGAAGGACCGGCGAAACGGCCCGGGCGGCCGCGCGGGCACCGCCCGCCTTGCCCGCGGCTCTGCGGCGTCCTTCATCGCTGGCCTCCTGATCCGCCCGGAGCGTCCGGGGGGGCTGGTGATCCGGTAACGGCCGGCGGCCCGCTGAGCGCGCGGGCGGCCGCAGCGCATGACCCGTGGCCCACGGGCAGCCACACCGACACCGGCTGGATCGCCGCGCTCTTGCGGAACGGGGCGGGTGGTATGCCGTCCAGCGGCATCTGCGCGCATCGGTGGTAGTAGCGGGGCAGGTCCGGCGGAAAGCCGCGCAAGTCACCGTCGAGCTCGGTGATGATCATGGTGAACCGCTGGGTGGCCACCGCGCGGGCGACGCTGCGCGTGAACGCGGCCTTGGCCGCCGGGTCCGACGCGCGCAAGACGTCAACCGCCGCGAACTGATCCTCGACCGCCGGGAGTCCCGCCATGACCGCGAGGGCCGGGTCGGCGGGGATCGCGACTGTCCCGCCGATGGCTCGCAGGCCCTGCGCTAGGCGCACGCCCACGGTGCGATCCGTGCCCGCGGGGATGGCGTGACCCGGGCGGAAGCCCGCTGCCAGCACCGCCAGCTGGGCGATGACCAGGATGCCGGACGCCGTGCCGGCCTGCAGCAGCGCCTTGGCTGGGTACCAGCTCGCGGTACGCGGCCGGACCAGCCGGCCAACTCGACGGCCTAGCGCGCGTCCCGGCTCATCATCCACCGCCAGCCCGGCGAGCAGCGCCACGACCAGGTAGGCGGGCAACAGGTCATTGACACCGCCGCCGGCGTGCACCAGCGCGGCGTAGCCCTCCGCCACCAGCGCCACGCAGCCGGCCAGCAGCACCAGTGGCAGGCGCCGCGCGCCCAGGAGCACCGCGCCGATGGCCAGTCCCAGGGTGGGCAGGAGGTAGTCCCCCCAGAACTGGCCAGCGGCGGCCGCGCTGAGGGCGTGCTCGCTCATCTGCTGGAAGGCGTAGTAGAGGTACCAGCCGTGGCTGGCCAGCCCGAGCGCGAGCGTGCTGGCCCCGAGAACGGCGGCGTAGGCCAGCGCGGCCGGGATGGCGAGGCGCCGGCGCGGCCCGAGCGTGATGGCGGCCAGGATCGCGGTGCCCTCGGCCAGCGCGGTCTGCTTCGTGAGGAACGCGGCGCCGAGCAGCAGGCCGGCCATGATCGCTCCCCGGGGGGTGCGCGCCCATCTCGCCGCGTACAGGGCGGCGGCGCTCAGCGCGAGGAACAGCGAGTCGACCCGGGCGACGTCGAACCAGGTGCCGGTGGCGAAGTAGGTCCCGGCCAGCAGCCCCGCGGCGGCCAGGCCCGCGGCGGCGCTCGCGGTCTCCCGGTGGACCAGCCTGGCCACGATGGCGAAGCAGGCCAGCGAGGACACCAGCGATACCAGACGCAGCGCCAGGTAGGACTGGCCGAGCACGCTGGCCGCCGCCGCCGAGACGGCGAAGTACAGCGGAGGATAGCCATCCGGCACGTAGCTGACGGTGGGCGCCGCGTACAGCGGCTGGCCGGCCAGGATCCGGTGGACCTCGACGAGGGAGTTGCTCTCCAGCACCTCCAGGGTGAAGGGATAGCCGAGCCGGGCCAGCGCGATGCCGGCGTAGCCGCCGATCACCGCCAGCCCGAGCAACGCGGCAGCCGCCCGCAGCGCCCGCGGTGCCCGCGCGTGGCCGCGCG
>JAICUO010000364.1 GCA_025935815.1 Streptosporangiaceae bacterium | reverse complement strand
CGTCGAACTCGGCCTGGGTGGCGACGAAGAAGCAGCCCCCGGGCAGGACGCCGCTGGCGTAGAACTCGATCCGCCGCTCGTGCAGCGCCCACAGCCGCCGTATCCCGCGCGGCTCGGCGAAGGCCGGGGTGACCACGTGCGCGGTCCACATGCGCACGGCGTGCGCGATGACCGCGAGCTGCAGCGCTTCCTTGTCCGGCCAGTGCGCGAACAGCCCGGACTTGCTCACCTCGGTGGCGTGCGCCAGCCGCGCCAGCGACATCGCCTCCAGCCCGTCGACGGATGCCATCGACACCGCGGCGTCCAGCACCGCCCCCCGGGTCCGCTCTCCGCGGGCCAGCCTCCCATCGGTCATGGTGACACCCTAACACAAAAAGACCGATCGGTCGGTAATCTTCTGCCCTAACGCGGCCGGAAGCGGCGCCGCCGCCCCCGCACGCCAGGCCACCAGGGCAAATGTCTCCTAATCGCCACCCAGCGAGCGAAGCGGTGCGGGGATGTCGCCCTCGTGCACGACCGTCAGGCGGTGGGTGGCCCGGGTGATGGCCACGTAAAGGTCGTGGCCGCCGTTGGCGGACTGGGCCATGATGCCTGCCGGGTCGGCGAGGACCACCCGGTCGAACTCCAGGCCCTTCGCCTGGGTGACCGTCAGCAGCGCGGCCGGCGACTCCAGGGATTCCGGCCGGTCGCCGGGGATCGCCTCCGGGAGCGCCGCCACGACCTCGGCGATCCGGGCATCCGGCACGATCACCGCCAGGCGCCCGCCGTCGGGGCCGCCGATCTCCGCCAGGTCCGCGCGCGCGGCCGCGGCGACGGACGCCACCAGCGAGCCGGCCGGCCCGCCGAGCGCGCGCGGGGGCAGGCCTTCGGAGCGGACCGATTCCGGGGGCCGCTCGTCGGGGGCCACTGTGGCCAGCACCTGCGCGGCGACCGCCATGATCTCCGCGGGGGTCCGGTAGTTGACGGTCAGTCGCTCCTCGCGCCAGCGGCCGCGGGCGAAGGGGTCGAGCACCGCCTTCCACGAGCGCGTTCCGGCCGGCGAGCCGGTCTGCGCGACGTCGCCGACCACGGTCATCGACCGGGACGGCACCCGGCGCGCCACCATCCGCCAGGCCATCGCGGACAGTTCCTGCGCCTCGTCGATGATGACGTGGCCGTAGGCCCAGGTCCGGTCGGCCTCGGCCCGCTCGGCCGTGGTCAGGATCGGGCCGGTGTCGCGGTTCCACGACGCCAGCGTCTCCGCGTCCACCATCCCCAGGTCGGCGATGCCGGTGATCTGGAGGACCTCGGCGGCGTACTTTGCTTCCAGCTCCTGCTCCCGGCGCAGCGCGCGGCGGGCGGCCCGCTGCTCGGAGTTGTCGAAGCCGAGCAGCTCGGCCAGCTCATCCAGCAACGGAACGTCGGCCACCGTCCATGCGGAGGGATCGGCATGGGCAGTGAGCAGGGCGCGTTCTGGGGAAGAGAGCACGGAGGCGGCCGCGGCCTGGAGGGCGTTGCCGTCGCAGTACAAGGCGGCCAGAGCCTGCTGGGGGGTCAGCTGTGGCCACAGGGAATCCACGGTGGCGAGGACGCCCGGGGCGTCCCCGAGGCGGGCGCGGGTGTCGGGGATGTCCTCTTCCTCCAGCGGCCGGTCCAGGACGCGGGCCTCCGCGCGGGCCAGCTCGGCCAGCAACTCGGCGACGAACAGCTTGCGGGCGACGTTGTGCGGCCTGCCCAGGCCGCGGGCGCGGTCGCGGGCGCGCAGGATCGCCTCGCGCCGCAACGGGATGGGCACGCCATCGGCGTTCACCGTGATGTCGGCCTTGGGGACGCGCTGGAGGTTGCGCACCGCCCGGCGCAGCACCTCGACCATGCGCACGTCGCCCTTGATGACGGCGGCCGGGTCGGCGGTCTCGGTGGCGGTGACGCCGGGATACAGGTCGCCGAGCGTGCGCAGCACCACGTCGGTCTCGCCGAGGGAGGGCAGGACCTGGCTGATGTAGCGCAGGAACGTGGGGTTCGGCCCGATGACGAGCACGCCCTTGCGCTCCAGCGCCCGCCGGTGGGTGTAGAGCAGGTAGGCGGCCCGGTGCAGCGCGGCCACCGTCTTGCCGGTGCCCGGGCCGCCCTGCACCACCAGGATGCCGGGCAGGCCGGAGCGGATGACGCGGTCCTACTCGGCCTGAATGGTGGCCACCACGTCGGCCATCCGGCCGGTGCGGGCGCTGCTCACCGCGGCGATCAGCGCGGCCTCCCCGGACAGTCCCGCCTTGTCGGTGGGCGACAGCTTGTCCAGGTCGAAGACCTCGTCGTCGATTCCGGTGACCGTCCGGCCGCGAGTGTAGATGTGGCGGCGCCGGATCAGCCCGGAGGGGCTGCCGGGGGTGGCGGCGTAGAACGGGCGGGCGGCGGGCGCGCGCCAGTCGATTAGCTTCAGCTCATAGTCGTCGTCGCGCAGGCCGATCCGGCCGATGTAGAGGGTCAGGTCGCCCTCGTCGTCGGTGCGGCCAAAGCACAGGCCCCGCTCGATCCCGTTCAGCTGCGCCAGGCGGGTGGCTTGCTCAGAAGCCGAGATGTCGCGCTCCAGCCGGGCCTGGTGGGTGCCACCGGGCGCGCCCAGCGCGTTGATGCCCGCCAGGGCATTCGCAGAGCGGGCGCGCGCGACGTCGAGCAGGCCGTACAGCGTGGACACGTATGCCTGCTCGTCAGCCAGGGACACCGCGCGGGCACCGTCGCCCGCCCCTTTCGCACTGCCTGTCCCGCCAGCACTGCCTGTCCCGCCTTCAGTGTTCGCGCTGCCCGCGGTGTCGGCTTCGGCGCGGGCGCTTATGATGGCGCTTTCGGCGTCCGCGGGCCCATCGGTGCTTTCCGGCCCGGAACGGGTTTGACGAATTGCCATATTTCTTGATATACCCTCTAACGTCAGTTTATCTGGCGTTTTTTTATGCCTTTTTGTGGCCTACATAGGCTATCACGCGGCCGTTCCAGGTTCCGGCGCTTACGTTAAGGCATCAGCGAACTACCCAGCGCACGGTCATTGGCCGTTCCCTGTGGCCCGGCGGCCGCTCGGCAGGCGGCCCGGCAACCAGCAACCACGTCCGCAGCGCCGATGGAAAACTCCGCGATTTTCGCCGCGTGCGCAAAAAACGCGCTCTTTTGGCCAACTGGCTGGCTGACGCCCCGTTTACGGGCCTGCCTAGGATAGAAGGTCACGGCCGCGGTGCGAAGAGGAGCACGAACCATGGGAAGCAATCGCGTTGAGATCACTGGCCCGAGCGGAGACCGGTACGCGGAAGTGCTCTCCGCGAGGGCCCTCAGCCTGCTCGTGGAGCTCCACGACGCGCTCGCCGAGCGCCGCCACGAGCTGCTGGCCGCGCGGCGCTCCCGGCAGGCGCTGCTCAGCGGCGGGGGAAGCCTGGACTTCCTGCCCGAGACGGCGCCCGTCCGCCAGGACGCGGCCTGGCGGGTCGCGCCGCCGGCGCCCGGCCTGGCCGACCGGCGGGTCGAGATCACCGGCCCGACCGACCGGAAGATGACGATCAACGCCCTCAACTCCGGCGCGAAGATCTGGCTGGCGGACTTCGAGGACGCCAACACCCCGTTGTGGGACAACATGATCGGCGGCCAGATCAACCTCAAGGACGCGCTGGACCGGATGATCGACTTCACGTCCGAGGAAGGGAAGTCGTACGCGCTCAAGCCCGACAGCGAGCTGGCGACGATCGTCGTGCGGCCACGCGGCTGGCATCTGGAGGAAAAGCACATCCTGATCGACGGGCGCCGCGCCTCCGGCAGCCTCACCGACTTCGCGCTCTACATGGTCGCGTGCGCACAGCGGCAGATCGACAAGGGCAAGGGACCCTACTTCTACCTTCCGAAGATGGAGTCCCACCTGGAGGCCCGGCTGTGGAACGACGCCTTCAACATCGCCCAGGACTTCCTGTCCATCCCGCGCGGGACCATCCGCGCCACCGTGCTGATCGAGACGATCCCGGCCGCCTTCGAGATGGACGAGATCCTGTACGAGCTGCGCGAGCACAGCTCGGGGCTGAACGCCGGGCGGTGGGACTACCTGTTCAGCATGATCAAGAAGTTCCGCACCCGGGGCCGCGACTTCGTCTTGCCCGAGCGCAACGCCGTGACGATGACGGCGCCGTTCATGCGCGCCTACACCGAGCTGCTCGTGCAGACCTGCCACAAGCGCGGCGCGCACGCCATGGGCGGGATGGCCGCGTTCATCCCGTCCCGGCGCGACGCCGAGGTCAACGCGGTCGCGCTGGCGAAGGTCCGCGATGACAAGACCCGGGAGGCGACCGACGGGTTCGACGGGTCCTGGGTGGCCCACCCGGACCTGGTGCCGGTGGCGATGGAGGTCTTCGACGGGGTGCTCGGCAAGGCCCCGAACCAGCTCGGCAAGCAGCGCCCCGAGGTCGCCGTCACCGCGGAGGACCTGCTGGCGGTGGCCAAGACGCCGGGCGGCATCACCGAGGCCGGGCTGCGCGGCAACATCTCCGTCGCGTTGCAGTACCTGGCCGCGTGGCTGGGCGGCAACGGCGCGGTCGCGATCTTCAACCTGATGGAGGACGCGGCCACCGCCGAGATCTCCCGGTCCCAGATCTGGCAGTGGATCCACAACGACGTCACCCTCGACGACGGCCCCCTCGTGACAAGGGACGTGGTGGAGCGCATGATCGATGAGGAGCTCGTGAAGATCCGCGAGTCCGCGGGTGACGCCTTCGACGCGGCGCGCTACGGCCAGGCTGTCGCGCTGTTCAGCGAGGTGGCGCTGGCCGACGCCTTCGCCGAGTTCCTGACGGTGCCCGCCTACGAGCGGATGCCCTGACGCCAGCCAAGGAGGCGCCGCGATGACGATCAGCTCGCTGGTCCCGCGCATGACGCGGATCTGCGGCCCCGGAAACGTCGTCACCGATCCGCTGGAGCTGCGCACCTACGAGTGCGACGGGCTGACCTCGCACCGGGCGACGCCCGCGCTGGTGGTGCTCCCGTCCGACGCCGACCAGGTCGCGGCGGTCGTGCGCGAGTGCGCGGCCGCGGGCATCCCGTTCGTGGCGCGCGGCAGCGGCACCGGGCTGTCCGGCGGGGCGGTGCCGCGCGAGGACGGCGTCCTCATCGTCATGTCGAAGATGCGGCGGGTGCTGGAGGTCGACCCGGTCGCCCGGCGTGCCATCGTCGAGCCGGGCGTGACCAACCTGGCGGTCACGCAGGCCGCGGCCCCGCACGGGCTGTTCTACGCCCCCGACCCGTCGTCGCAGGTCGTCTGCTCCGTCGGCGGGAACGTCGCCGAGAACTCCGGCGGCGCGCACTGCCTCAAGCACGGGTTCACCGTCAACCACGTGACCGGCCTGGAGGTCGTCACCCCCTCGGGCGAGCTGACCTGGCTCGGCGATGGCACCGGGGTGCCGCTGGGCTATGACCTGCTCGGGGCGTTCACCGGCTCGGAGGGGACGCTCGGCATCGCCACTAAGGTCGTCGTCAAGCTCACGGTCGCCCCGCAGGTCGTGCACCTCGTGCTGGCCGGGTACGCGACCCTCGCCGACGGCGGGCGCGCGGTGTCCGACATCATCGCCGCCGGCATCGTCCCGGCGGCCATCGAGATGATGGACGCCTTGTCGATCGAGGCGGCCGAGGCCGCGGTCGCCTGCGGCTATCCGCAGGGCGCGGGCGCCGTGCTGCTGGTCGAGCTCGACGGCCCGGCCGCCGAGGTCGAAGCCGAGCTCGCGACGGTCATGAAGCTCATCGAGGCAGCCGGGGCGACCGAGGTGCGCACCGCCGATGACCCCGCGCAGCGTTTCGCGATCTGGAAGGGCCGCAAGGCCGCGTTCGCCGCCGTCGGGCGGCTCGCCCCCGCCTACATCGTGCAAGACGGCGTCGTGCCCCGCACCGCGCTGGGCGACGTGCTCGCGCGGATCTCCGCCTTGTCGGCCTCGTCGGGGATACGCGTAGCGAATGTCTTCCACGCCGGCGACGGGAACCTGCACCCGCTGGTGCTGTACAACGACGCCGTGCCCGGGGAGGCCGAGCGCGCCGAGGAGGTATCCGGGGCGATCCTCGACGCGTGCATCGACTACGGCGGGTCGATCACTGGCGAGCACGGGGTGGGCGTGGACAAGTCCCGGTACATGCCGCGGATGTTCAGCGACGACGACCTGGACACCATGCAGCTGCTGCGGTGCGCCTTCGACCCGGCTTCCCTGTGCAACCCGGGCAAGGTGTTCCCCACGCCGCGCCTGTGCGGGGAGGTGCCCGGCCACCGCCGCGCGCCGCACCCCGCCGTCGTGGCCGGCCAGGCTGCTGTCTCCCGGGAGGGCGACCCCCCGCACCCCCCGATGGAGATCTTCTGATGATTTCCCAGCTAACGACACCTTCGCGCTGTGGGCTGGCCTGCCGCCGCCGGGGAAAGTGGTGAGCGCGCGGGTGAGTGCCGCGAAGGCCGGGAAGGCGCTCGCGGCGGCGTGCGACAACGTGCGCCCCGGCGCGGCGGATGACGCGGTCGGCGCGGTCGTGCCGTCGTTCGTGGCCGCGCCCTCCTCCACCGCGCAGGCGTCGGCGCTGCTGCGCGCGTGCGCGGAGCACGACCTGGCCGTGCTCCCGCGCGGGTCGGGGAGCCGGCTCAGCTGGGGGGTGCCGCCGGCCCGCTGCGACGTCGTGGTCGACATGCTGCGGATGGGCGCGGTGATCGAGCACGCGGCCGGGGACCTGGTGGCGCGAGTGCAGGCGGGCGCGCGGATGGCGGACGTGGCCTCGGCGCTCGCGACGGCGGGGCAGGAGATCGCGCTGGACGTGCCCGGCCCGGCCACCATCGGGGGCGTGCTGGCGGACGCGCTGGCCGGGCCGCGGCGGCTGCGCTATGGCACGCCGCGCGACCTGCTCATCGGGATCACCGTGGTTCGGGCCGACGGGACGGTGGCACACTCGGGCGGCAAGGTCGTCAAGAACGTGGCCGGCTACGACATCGGCAAGCTCTTCACCGGCTCGGCGGGCACGCTCGGGCTGATCACCGAGGCGACGTTCCGGCTGCACCCGCGGCCGGCCGCCCGTGCCTGGGTGACGGCGCGAGTCCAGGGAACGGCCCCGGAAGTGACGACGATGGCGGCGGCCATGGTCGCGGCGGCGGCGAACTCGCCGCTGGTCGCCTCCGCCGTGGAACTGGACCGGCCGGCGCCGGGCGGCCCGATCAGCGTCGGGGTGCTGCTGGAGGGATCGGCGGACGGCGTGGCGGCGCGGGCGCGGGAGATGGAAGGGCTGCTGGGCTCGCTCGCCCAGGTCCCGGTGTCCGTCGCGGCACCCCCGGACTGGTGGGCCGGTATTCCCACGGTGGAAGGCGGCGCGGCGGAGCATACGCTCATGCGGGTGTCGTTTTGGGTGTCACGGCTCGGCGGGGTGCTCGACGCGATCGACGCCGCCGCCCGGGAGACGGGGCTGCGCCCGGCGGTCGGCGGGTCAGCGGGGGCGGGCCTGCTGTACGTGACGCTGCCGGGCGGTGCTCCCGGGGAGGCGGTGGCGCGGTTCGCGGGCCGGGTGCGTGCGGCCATCCCGGCCGGACGCGGGAGCGCGGCCGTGCTGGCGGCGCCGGAGGCGGTGCGGGGCGCGCTGGCGGGCACTGCGGGGTTGGCGGGCACTGCGGGGCTGGCGGGCACTGCGGGGCTGGCGGGCACTGCGGGGCTGGCGGGCAGCGTCCCCGGCCTGGCGCTCATGCGCGCCGTCAAGGACCAGTTCGATCCCGGCCACCGGATGGCACCTGGAAGGTTAACGTGGGCATGAGCGAGCAGCCGTCGACCGATCATCTCAAGGACGTGGCCGGGGACTGCGTGCACTGCGGCTTCTGCCTGCCGGCCTGCCCGACCTACCAGCTGTGGGGCGAGGAGATG
>JAICUO010000447.1 GCA_025935815.1 Streptosporangiaceae bacterium | reverse complement strand
TGACCAGCTTGGAAGGCATCGGGTACAGGCGAGCTGAGCTGCGATAACGCAGGTCGGACGGTGTTTTCGTTGTCCGTGAGTGACCGTGAATCACCGCGATTTGCCGTCCTGACGGGCACGCAACGGGCACGCCGTCCGGCCTTGCCCGCGTTGCGCACCCGTCAGCCTGGCCTGCAGTCGGAAGTCCGAGCATGTGCGCGAAAAGTTGGTTCTACGCCTTGGGATGGGGGTATGCGCGTGGATGGTGCATTCTTGGCGCGGGCTGAGGTGCGGGGGAGTGGCTCCGTGGTACCGGCCGGGGTCTCCTCGGCGTCGGCGCTGGCTGCCTCGACGAGTTTTTCGGCAAGTCGCTTGTGGTCGGCGCGTGCGGTGTCAAGGTCGGCTTCTGCCCGTTCGGCGCGGATGCGAAGGGTGTCGCGGGCCTCTTCCAGTGCGGTGATGCGGGCGGTCGTGGCGGTGGTGAGCTGGTCCAGTGCTTGCCGGCTTGCTCGGCGCGGGCGGTGGCGTCGGCGACTTGGCGGGCGGCCTCGTCGTGGGCGGCGCTGATGTCGCGTTGTGGGCTGTCGCGGGCCTGGCGAACATCAGCCTCGGCGGCGGCCTTGGTCCGCTGGACCTCCTGAGCTGTGGTGGTGCGGAGTTCGGCTAGCTCGCGTTCGAGTTCCTCCATGCGGGCGATCGCCTAGGCGGTGGCGTCGTCGGCCTGCTCGCGGTCGGCGCGGGCGTCCTCCCGCTCGGCCTCGGCGTCCCGGCGGCGCTGGATCTCCTCGGCAAGCCGGGCCTCGGCGGTGGCAACGCGCTGGTCGGCGCTAGTCCGCGCGGCGTACACCTCGGCCTCGGCCGACTCGATGTCACCGACGGCGCGCAGCTCGGCGATGGCGCGGGTGAGCGTGTCGGCACCCTGAACGGTCAGCTTCTCAACGGCGCGAACAGCTCAGAGGCGCGGGCGATGCCGAACGTGACCGGCTGCCCGCCGGTCTCCTTGGTGCGCTGCCCGCTGGCCTCGGCGTCTCGCCTGCGGCGCTCACGGTGGGCGCTGAGCGGGTTGTGGTCCGGGTCATCGCAGTACTCGGGCTTCGCGCCGCGGTCGCTGACGCGCGTGGCGGGGGGCTGGTCACAGCCGGGGTAAGCGCAGTGCTGAGGGGCGGTGATTGCTACCGCGTCTCTACTGCATCGGCGGGACGACGCGGGACCTGTACGCCAACACCGCCACTGGCGAGTACAGGTACCCTGGAGGGCAGAGGTCGTTAACTTGTGAGAGCCGCCCGCCGCCTTGGTGGGCCGCGAGGCTCTCCCGTGCGGGACGGTAGTGGCCTCTAATGGGTCTAATCGTTCAAACCGGGCATGGTGTACGCTGGAGTCAGGTTGGAAGAGCTTACAGACGATCTCGTGTTGACGCAGTATGGTAGCAGAGTGTATCCCCCCGGTGAACCCTTCCGTCGTCGACCGCGGGAGGGCAAAGAGACGGAGATATCGCTGCTCGCTGGACGTATCGAGCTAGATGAAGCGGCACGCATGGTGAACCGGCGGCGACGTGAGGGCGCACACCCTGGGGATGGGGTGCGCTATACCACCGTGGGACGACTCTTGGCGGCAGGGTTCAGCCCGACCCTCACGCCGTCCAAGCTTCTGCCGAATCATGTGTCTGTGGCGCTCGGCGGGGAAGAAAACTGGACAGAGACCGTGTGTGCTCGGTTTGACGGGTGCTTCACGGAAACCGCGTGGAAGGAGGAGTCAGAGTGAGCGATCAGATACAACTGTTGATCGGCGCGACTCCATGGCTTCCTTCTGCCGAGTCGGAGCTAGTCGAAGAATACGCGCATTACGATATGCCTACCGTTGGCGTGATCTCGCAATATGGATGCTACTTCCTCTTCGAGTGCGTTGAAGGTGTTGTTGATAATTTCAACATCTGGGTTTACGCGCCCATCACCAAGAAGGAAGAAGAAGAACTAAGCCAACTCACCGGTTCTGAACTGACCGAAGCTATTGATGCAATATGGGGTTCCAGGGATCTAACTGCCGCCATAGCCGAGGGTGACGCGATACTTACTGGCGGCCCGGTGGTGCAGGCAACAGTTAAACGTCTTGGCGTTACGCGTGCTGCTCTCAATGCACTGCATACTCTGGTTAAAGGGATCGATGCGGCTAGCGCTTTGGAGCCAGCAGTCTAGCCCCTCGCATCGATCAACCCATTGCGAATGGAGCATCTGCCGCTTCCTCTGCAGTGAGCATTTTGAGCAATTCGGTGATCCAATCGCCTCCTATGGCGCGGGACGCCCAAGGGCCAATCAGCACTGCAGAGGATTTCTCCTGCGGTCCGGTACGGATTTTGCTGTGTCGCTCGGCGCGCCGCGGAACTCCAGCTGCAAGAACTGGAAACCTACATGCCCACGCGGACCCTGCCGGGAGATGTAGCCGGACAGATTGAAGCCCTGCCCGTCAGTCGCCGGCGGGCCTTGAGCAGGGCCCGCGAGGATGTTCCCGATGGGCCGCCCCCGCTCAGCCGGCCCGTGCCGCGCCCCGGCTGAGGTGGCCCTGCATGGATCCCGCTGAGGCGGTCAGGGACTGGTCAGGCCGGCTCCCGTTCGTGGCCGGCTGGATGTTCCCTGGTCAGCCCGCGGTAGGCCTGCTCCGCGGTGATCTCGCCCGCCAGCACCCGGTAGATCTCGTCGAAGATGGGCGTCTGCACGTGGTAGCGCCGGGCGAGCTCGTGCGCGGTAGCGGCGGTGCCCACTCCCTCGGCCACGGTGCTGGTGCCCGCCATGATCTCCTCGAGGGCCCGGCCGGCACCGAGCTGCTCGCCGAGCGTGCGGTTACGGCTCAGCGGGCTCATGCAGGTGGCGATGAGGTCGCCCATCCCGGCCAGGCCGGCGAAGGTGCCCGCCTCGCCGCCCATGGCCACCCCCAGCCTGGTGATCTCGGCCAGGCCGCGGCTCACTACCGCCGCGCGGGTGTTGTCCCCGACGCCCAGTCCCTGGGCGATCCCGGTCGCAATCGCAACCACGTTCTTCAGCGCCCCGCCGACCTCGCACCCGATGACGTCGTGGTTGATGTAGATCCGGAACATGCCCCGCTGCAGGACGGACTGCAGGGCCCGGGCCATGGCGAGGTCCTCGGTGGCGATGACGCTCGCCGCCGCCTGCCCGGCCATGACCTCCTTGGCCAGGTTGGACCCGGTGAGCGCGGCGGCGGGATGGCCGGGCAGCACGTCGCGGATGAGCTCGGTCATCCGCAGCAGCGTGCCGCGCTCGAAGCCCTTGGCCAGGCTCACGACCGGGATCCACGACCGCAGGTACGGCCGCGCCTCGGTGAGGACGGCGCGGAAGCCGCGGGTAGGCACGCCGATGACCAGCAGGTCCACGCCGTGGACGGCTTTCTCCAGGTCGGCTGTGGCATGGAGGCGCGACGGCAGCGTGAAGCCGGGCATGTAGCGCGCATTAACGCCGCCCTCCTGGATCTCCCGGGCCAGTTCCGGGTCCCGGGCGCATAGCGTGCAGTCGTGCCTTCCGGCCAGCAAAGCGGCTACCGCGGTGCCCCACGAGCCCGCCCCGAGCACAGCAATCCGCATGTCAGACCCACTCTCAATCGCGTGTCACGGGCACCCGGGCCACGGTTCAGCTGAAGCGTGGCCCCATGATCCGCCAGGAGGACAGCGGTGGCCAGAGTCGTCCACGGGCCTCCCCCGGGGGCGCCAACGCAAGCCCCGGACTCGCGGGCTATTTCTGGGGTGCGGCAACGGCGGAAGGGCCACCCGGAGGGCAAGACCTGCCCAGACGCAGGCCTCCCCGGATTCCGGCATCACTTCAGTCACGCCTGGCCGGACCGCCGCGGCGCAGCGGGTGACCTGACGGGGCTGAACGGCTGGACTTCTCCGCAGATGCTGCGCCGCCACGGTGCCAGCGCCCGATCCGCCAGGGCGCGCCGCAGTTACGCCCGGGTCATGGACGAGACGCCATGACCCGGGCCACGCCACCGCCGGCTGGGGTGCCACCATCATGCCCAGCCGGCCTGCACGGCGGGAGCGGCCACAGCGGACTCGCAGAACGTGACCGCTCGCCTCACGAGGACGACGCGAGATCCGCCGATCTGATCGGCGGCGCTGTGGCCGACGGTGCCCTCTTTGCCGTGCCTGAACGGGGCTTTATGTACCGTCCGGTGTGCCGGGTGGACATGCCCGCGACGGCAACCAGCCGGCGATTGGATCCTTGCGGCTCCAGCAGCCATGGCAGTCCCCTTCACGGCCAAGGCCTGGGCCAAGACCATGCTGCCGGCCATCGAGAGGGACCTGGCCGGGCTGAGGGGCTATGTCACCAGCCTGGCCGCCTGCCCCGGCGGCACGCCCGTCGCGGCGGAGTTCGTGATCGGCAGCTACCACAAGCTCCGGAACATCGAGAAAGAGCTTCATCGTGTCAAAGCACGACCTGCGGGCACGGCCCGTCTACAGCCGCAAGCGCGACTCCATCGAAGCCCGCCCGGATGAGCGCCCACCCGGCCACCCGCGCCTACGTCCAGCGGCGAACGGCGGAAGGCCTGTCGAAGAAGGAGATCATCCGCTGCCTGAAGCGCTACGTCGCCCGTGAGGTCTACCCCTGCCTGCGCTCCGGCGCCTGACCCTCAAGCCCCCGGGGCGGCCTGACCCGCTAATCGGCTGCCGCAGACGTGCTGGCCTTCTAACGATCCGTCGGCCGCCCTGGGCCCATTCCTGAAGCTGCTGACTTTCGTGACCTGATAAAAGCCTGCCCTCCGAAAAGAGCGGCCCATCCCTGTCGTGTCCGCCCTCAGCAGCAGCCCTCAAAACCACCGAAAATCCCCGTCAAAGAAGGCCTTGACAACCATAGAAGCATCGGTATGGGGTGTTTCCAAGGTTGACTTGATGCCGATCGGTGTGTGCGATCCGTGATCTGGTGCAGCAGGAGACCGGGGCTTACGCTCAGTTCCTCATTCATCGCTGGGGCCTGTGGCGGGCCCAGCCTTCCGGGTTTCAGCCGGTCCCGGAGGTGCCCGATGACCACCACGACCCAGTCCACCGCCCTCGCCACCATCCAGCCCGCGGCTTCGGTACCTTCGATGTCCAACCGGCTGCGTCGCACAGAATTGGCCGATCGGGCGCACTTATGAAATCACGGCCGTGCCGCTCCGCGGCGCCGTGGCCCGGCGTCAGCGTCGGGCTCAGCCTTGGGAGGCCCGCCCGCCGCCTTCCTCATCGCCCGGCAGCAAATGCCCAGTCGCGTGAGCACCTATGCAGCGTCATCACCTGGATCGATGCCATGCTCGCGCAAAATGGCCCGCAGCCTCCCCAGCTCAGCGTTCATCCGGGCGAATTCGCCGGCCAGCGACGGGCGGCCAGCATCGGCCTCCGTCCACTCGTCCTCCCGGGCAGCTCGGGCGGCGCGCCCTTGCTTCTCCTCGTCGCGCCTGGCGACGGCAAACTCGAAATCCTCCCGGTCGATCGCGGCTTCCTTCTCCCGGCGCGCCCGCGCGATCTCCTGGTCCAGGTCGTCCAGGTCAGGCCGCATGCCCACCCAGCGCTCGATCGCTGCTAGACGGCGGTCCAGCAAGCCGACCCGTGCCAGGACATCATCATCGCCCTGGCCCGCCTGCAGAAGCTGGCGCACCTGCTCGCGCGCCCGGTTCAGGTCAGCTCCCAGCCTCACCAGCACCTGCGCGGCCACGCCGTCGCCCTCACGGATGAGGCCCAGCAAGATGTGCTCGGTGCCGATGTAGCCGTGGTCCAGCGCACGGGCTTCCCGGAATGCCAGCTCCAGCACCTTCTTCGCCCGCGGGGTGAACGGCACGTGCCCGGGCGGCGCCTGCTCGCCCTGGCCGATGATCTCCTCCACCTGCTGCCGGACCGTGTCCAGGCTGATCCCCAGTGACTCCAGCGCCCTGGCCGCCACGCCGCCGCCCTCCCCGGTCAGTCCCAGCAGGAGATGCCCGGTGCCGGTCCAGTCGTGGTTCAGCATTCTGGCTTCATCTTGCGCCAGCACCACAACCCGGCGTGCCCGCTCGGTAAACCGCTCGAACATGCTCCGCGCCTTTCTCACTCTCGGCCCACGACATGCCCTACGCCAATAAGGTATATCGCGATGGCAGTGCTGGCGGAAGCTGTCCGGCGTGGCGTGACCGACCTGGTCCAGGACGACACGCAGAGGAAGGTTAACGCTGGCCTGGCGACTCGTGATCTGGCCCGTGGCGGTCACCCTAAGGCGGAGGCGGCAAGCCACAGAGTCAGGTCTCACAACATCCAATGACCGGCGCTCGTCTGGGGCGACGCGCACACACCCGCCTATGGCGTAAATCCAGCTGAGTGGCTGTGATGGCCGGTGGCGTGCAGATCACGGCATTATGCAGTCGCGTTGCCCGAAGACCCGCAGCCGCCAGACTAACGCCCGATTCGGCGCTCGGTGCCTCGCGGGTGGGGTCGCGCATGTCCGGGCCGTGGCCGGGCGGGGCTGTACGCGGGGTCCAGGCGGGTCTTGGTGACGGGCTGTGGCTGGTGCCTGCGTGTCAGGGGTGGCGCGGCTGCCTGTCCCGGGCGTTTCGGTCGTGTGCGCCTGGTGCGTGATAGCT
>JAICUO010000369.1 GCA_025935815.1 Streptosporangiaceae bacterium | reverse complement strand
CCCCCCCCCCCGCCACCCCGCCACACCCCGGGCGGGCCGCGATTTTCGCTCGCGCCCAGCCCGCGCTGGGATAGTTCCGGATGCTAGCTGGCCGTACTCGGCTCGGGCGACTTGCCCGGCAGGATCTCCGCCTGCGGCGAGATGCGGCGTGCGTGCCACAGGCCCAGCCCGGTGAGGATCGCCATCAAGAAGGCGCCGATGAACGAGGCGATCGCGGCCCACAGGGCGATGGTGGCGAAGGTGCCGAAGGCGTAGGCCTCAAGCAGCAGGCCGCGCAGCGTGGTCCCCTGGAAGGAGGTCGTCTTCAGGTCCGACAGCTGGGTGTTCTTCGGGTCGGCCATGGCCGCGGCGCTGATCTTGGAGTAGACGCCGCCGTAGGGCATCTCTGACAGGTGCACCGCGATGAAGTGGTCAGCGTACGCCTGGGCCTGCGGGCCGGTGAGCACCTGCTGCCCGGCGTACTGGTTGAGGTAGGGGGCGATCTCCGGGGTAAGCGCGGGGCTGCCCTTGGGTGGGAAGAAGATCTGCTGCTTGGCCAGCTGGTCGTGGACGCTGTTGCTGGCGAAGGTGTTCCCCCACAGCAGCAGACCGCCTGCCACGGTCAGGACGACCACGAGGAGTGCACCAATCCCACTGGCGAGAAGGTCAAAGACTCGGCGGCGCATGACATGTCCCTTCGGAACGATCCGCCCTCTTTGGTGGGGCTGCGGATCTCTTGTTCGCTTACGAGACCATTCCACCGCCGCCAGCGGCCCCCGGGCAGAACCAAACGTCCCGGACCTTAGTCCCCGCTTCCGGCGTCCCGGCCAGGCGCTCGGCGTACTCCCGCAGTTGCACGGTGATCTCCGGGTCCTCGGGGTCCAGTTCGCGTGCCCGGGTCAGGTCGGCGACCGCGTCCGCCCACCGCCCGGCCGACCCGAGCACCGTCGCCCGGTTGAACAGCAGCGCCGCGTCGTCGGCGACGTCCAGGGCGGCGTTGAGGCTCTCGATGGCGCCGTCGCTGTCCCCCGCGGAAAGCTGCGCCTCGGCCCGCCCCGCCCACGCCGCCACCAGCGACGGATCGGCGTCCAGGGCGGCGTCGTAGGCCTCGACCGCGCCCGCGAAGTCTCCCGAGGCCACCCGCACCCCGCCCAGGACGGCGTGCAGGTGCGGGTTGCCGGGGTCGTAGCCGAGCCCGGCGACGGCGTCGCGCCGCGCCAGCTCGAAGTCCTCGGACTCCAGGTACACCCCGGCCCGGTTCACGTACGCGTCGACCAGCGCCGGCTCCAGTTCCAGCGCGTAGCCGAAGTCAGCCAGCGCTCCTTCCCGGTCCCCGAGCGACAGCCGCAGGTCACCGCGGTTGTAGTAGATCTCAGGGAACGGCGGGGACAGCCGCATCGCCGTCGCGTAATCGGCCGCCGCCTCGTCAGGGCGCCCCAGCCGCCGCAAGATGTTGCCACGCTCCAGGTAGTGCTCGGCGTGGTTCGGGTCCTGCGCGATCACCACCGCGTAGTCGGCCAGCGCGTCGTCGAAGCGGCCGAGCGCCAGGTACACCCGCGCCCGGTTGTTCTTCAGCACCGAGCGGTGCAGCCGGTGCTCATCGGGCCGCAACTCCCGGTCCAGGCTCGCGATGCACTCATCGACCAGCCGCAACGCCTCCGTGGCGGACCCCAGGTTGATCTCCACCAGCGCCAGCCCGTTGCGGTAGAAGGCGCCCTGGAACGCCCGGTCACTGGGATCGCCGACCAGCGAGGCGGTGGCGATCGCCGAGTTCAGCCACGCCTTCGCCTTGGCCGGGTCCCGCTCCTCGGCAACGTTGTGCCGCGTGTACAGCATGGCGGTCGAGTACGCCGCCGCCATGTGGACGTTCGGGTCGATCGAGGCCAGCCGGGCCTGGTCGTAGAGGTCGAGCGCGGCGCGCGTGCGGCCCAGCACCGACAGCGCCAGCCCCTGCGCCACCACGAACTTCCACCACCGCCCGGGCTCGGCCGCCGGGCCGGTGAGCGCCAGCCCGCGCTCCCCGTACTCGGCCGCCGCCGGGTAAAAGCCCATGCAAACGCAGTAGTCCTGGGCCGCCCGCAGCGCCCGGGCACCCGCGCCCGCCGGGTCGCTGCCGTGCTCGCGGTGATACGGCAGCGCGCCGAGGGACGGCAGCCGCTCGCCCCCGTCGCTCCCGTCCAGCGTCCCCGGCCCTTCCAGGACCGCGGCGCGCCGGTCGTGCAGCCGCGCCCGCTCGCCCGGATCCAGCGCCTCGTAGGCGGCGATCGCCTCCGGGTCATCGCAGGTCCCGTCCGAGACGACGAACTCCCAGGCTGTGTCCTCCCCGGCACCGTCCGCGCTCGCGCCGACCGCAAGGGCCTGGCCCTTTCTCGCCGCAACGATCCGTGCCCTCCCGCGCAGTTCACCCGCCAGTGCCGCATCGGGCAACTCCGCGGTCGCCGAGCAGACGACGATCGTCAGGCGGCTCGGGTCCACCCGGCGCACCGCGGCGGCCAGGAACTCCAGGTCGGTGGCGTCCGCCGCCTCGACGTTCTCCACCACGAGGGCGCGCGGGCCGCTCCCCGGGAGCTGGTCCACGGCATCGGTGACGAACTCCACCAGGCCGTTGGCGATCCGCTGGGTGCGCAGCAGCGCGTAAAAGCGGGTGCGCTCGGCGGGGATCGCCATCGAGGTCAGCGTCTCCCGGGAGCTGGGCACGATCGCGGCCAGGTCGGGCGCCGCCGACAGCAGCTCGATGTCGTAGCGCCGCACCAGGTGCGGCTCGAGGTCGAGCATTCCCGGCACTAGCGCGCGGACGATGGCGCCCGCGGCGGTGTACGGGCCGTGCCGCCGGCGGTGCGCGTCCACGCCGGGCAGCAGGGCGGGCAGCAGCGCGGCCGGGAGCCGCAGGTCCATCACGGCCCGCTCCCGGTCAGCGCGCAGGCCGCCAGTCATCCACAGGTGCTGGGGCATCGTTGGGCATCCTTCCTATGGCTTCCTAAGCCGGGGTTTCCGCCTTCGCGGCGGGCCGCGGCCGGCGTCGGCGCGCGAAGCCCCGGATGGCCAGGGCGGCCGCCACGACGGGCTGCCAGAAATTGAGCGCGAGGAACAGCAGGACATCGGCCACCGCCAGCGCCGAGCTGGCCACCGCGATCTCGTGGACGGCCTGCACGGTGATCCGCGTCGCGGTCGGCACCAGCACGGTCGCCACCATCACCAGGAGCAGCCCGTACCCGGCCAGCATCAGCCACGAGTACCAGCGGGCGACGTCGCGGTCGCGCGGCGTCCACGCCGCCTCGTCCGCCAGCCGGCCCGGACGGTCCAGGAACCGCCAGATCCGGTTCCACAGCACCTGCCGCGCGGTGGCCTGCAAGTCGTTGCAGCCCAGCACCGTCGTCGTCAGGTAGTACAAGTCGGTGCGCAAGAAGAAGTAGAACTGCCACGCGAAGCGCAGCACCACGCCGAACGCCATGGACAGCAGGAACCGGTAGCAGAACCCCGCCACCCCGGAACCAGGCACTGTCCCCGAATCGGCCATTGCCGCCGGGTGCAGCGCGGCCGCCGCCAGGGTCAGCCCGGCGATCGCGAGCACGTCCGCGAGCATCCCGGCCAGCATCGGCAGGTACCGCCGGCGCCGCGGCACCGCGACCAGGCCGTCCAGCGACGTCTCGAAGACCACGTAGATGAACCGGTGCCCCATCCGCAGCGTGGAGTTCAGCCCCAGGCGCCGCCCCGCGAGCGCGTGGAACCCCTCGTGCAGCAGCTGCAACGGCAACTGCCCGAAGACGATCCCGAGGGTCAAGATGAGCAGCGAGGGCCGGGTGAAGAACAGGTGCCCGTACGTCGGCACCAGGTCGGCGTGGCCGATCATGGCGACGACCGCCGCGGCGACCAGCGCCGCGTAGCCCACCCAGGCGGGCACCGAGAACAGCGCCTTGCCGAGCCGCTGCCAGCGCACCGTCGCCGGGAGTGACGCGGCCGGCGCCTCTCCTTCGCCCAGGATGAGGTCGAGCTCCTCCAGGACCTCAAGGAACTCGCCGATGTCCACTTGCTCGCCGTACTGCGCCGAATACCACCGGGCCGCCTCGCCGGGCGGGCTGCCCTCCTCCAGCCGCCGCAAAAGCGCCGCCCCGTCCGCCGGGAACAGGCCGAACGAGTTAATGTCCGCGCGCCCGACGGTGACCTCGTCACCTTCATCCAGGTACGTCAGCGGATGCAGGCGCAGCGGCTGATCTAGATCAGCCATTGTTAACCGGTCCTCTCACCGGGGAAAATGATCTGCGATAGGGGCCGCTTCGCCCGCGACTGGTGCCGGAACGGCCCTCGAATACGGCCGGCTCAGGCTCGGTTCGGGCGAGCCTGAGCCGGCTCTCACGTAGCGGCCGCCGGCCGCTGGCCACTAGGCGAGAATGCCGTGGCAGTAGCAGCTCGCCGCGGTCGTGGTGAGCTTGATCGTCCCGGCCTTGCGAACGGCGATCTTCTTCATGGTGTCTCCTCCCTTCACGATCCGATGGCGGCGCCGGCCGCGGTCGCGGCCAGTGAGTTGTAGCGCCCGCCGTGGAAGATCAGCGGCGCCTCGCGGCCGCTCCCCCGGCGCTGCGCGATGACCTGGAAGTCCAGCAGCTCGCCGATGATGATCACGTGGTCGCCGCCCGGGAGCTGCGTGGCCCGGCGGCAGGCGAACGCGGCGACCGCGCCCGCCAGCACCGGCAGCCCGTGCGGGTCCTCCTGCCAGTCCCTGGCGGCGAACTGCTGGCGGGCCAGCGGCGTGCCGGGCGGGGTGCGCGCCGCGAACTGCCGGGCGACCTGCTCCTGCCCGGCCGCCAGCACGCTGATGGCGAAGTTCTCCGCCGCGGTGAAGTCCGGCAGCCGCGCGGACCCGCGCCGCAGGCACCACAGCACCAGCGGCGGATCCAGCGACAGCGAGCCAAAGGAGTTAACGGTGACCCCTACCGGCCCCGCCGGCGTCCGGGTAGTCGCGATAGCCACGCCCGTCGGGTATTCGCCCAGGGCGTTCCGCAGCGCGCGGAGTGCGGGGTCATCAGCCGACAGCATTGCCGTCGTCCTCCTTTCAGCCAATTTCTTGGTTGCCGGTAAAGAGGAATTGCCGTCACTCCGGATACCTGGCGACCGGGAAATCATTGGCCGTGGGCCAACGGCCCCAATAATTAACGTATTTCCGGAAATCAGTAACCCGATATGGCTGCGCATAAGCCGTTATATGCGCGTACCCGGACCAGTCGGTGCCCGTCCGGGCGCGGGAACCGCCGGGAGCGGCCCCGATAGTGGCATGATCGGGTTCATGGACACCGGAGAGCCCATGATGCTGGCCGGGGACGACCCGCTCGCGATCGAGCTGGTGCTCGCCATCCGCGGCGGGGACGCGGCCACCCTCACCCGGCTGATCGGCGAGCATCCCGGCATCGAGCGCGTGCGGGTCGGCGACCGCAAGGGCTGGCGCACTCCGCTGCACATGGTCGCCGACTGGCCCGGTTACTTCCCGAACGGCCCGCGGATGGTGCGGATCCTGGCCGCCGCCGGGGCGGACCCGAACGACCGGGAGCCCGGCAAGGGCAATGAGGCGCCGCTGCACTGGGCCGCCAGCAGCGACGACGAGGAGGTCGCGGCGGCCCTCATCGACGCCGGCGCCGACATCTTCATGCCTGATGGCTCGATCGGGACGCCGCTGGCCAACGCGATCGGGTACGGCTGCTGGGCCGTCGCCCGGCTGCTCGTCGCCCGGGGCGCGCCCGTGGTGTCCCTCTGGGAGGCCGCCGCCCTCGGCGACCGCGCGCGGGTCGATGAGCTGCTCGACGGCGATCCCCCGCCCAGCCCGGAGGAGATCGACCACGCGTTCTTCCAGGGCTGCCGGGGCGGCCACGTCCGGATCGTGCAGGCCCTGGTCGCCCGGGGCGCCAACCTGGAGTACCGGCCGGACTACTCCGGGCAGACCGCGATCAACGTGGTTGGCGATTCCGATACCCGGCACCAGGCGCTGCTGGAATGGCTCCGCGCCCAGGGCGCCCGGGAAGACCAGGCCACGCTTTAGCTACCGGCAGACCTGGGCCACAATAGGAGCGGCCCCCGGCGCGTGAAACCAGGTCCACGCCGGGGGCCGCTTGCCGTCAAGCAGGGTCGCTCGTCAGGCGCAAGCCCTCACCAGTGGCTGCTGCCCGCCAGCTCGGGGACGAACAGCGCCGCGTTGAGCGTCCCGACGCCGGAGGCCAGGTCGTAGCCTCGCCTGGCCGAGTAGCCGTGGACGGTGAAGTTCTGCGCCGGGTTGCCCTGCGCGAAGGCGACCGTGTTGTTGCCCGAGGTCACGTCGACCAGGCCGGGGGCGTGCCGCGCCAGCAGCGCGTACAGCCTCGGGTTGACCAGGCCGAGGCTGTGGTGGGCGACCTGGGCGGCCAGCGCCACGATGCCGGAGAACAGCGGCGCCGACTCGGAGGTGCCGCAGACCAGGTGCCAGCCGGTCGTGCCGCCCGGGAAGCTGTAGTACACGGTGACCGCGCCGTCGCAGGCGCCGCTCATCGAGATGTCCGGGACCGCGCGGGGCAGCGCGCGGGCATTGTTCTTGCCCACGGCCGAGGCGATGGTCCGGGCGACGCCAGCCTGGTAGGCCGGCAGCCGGAAGAACTCCGACACGCCGCCGCCGGTCGAGAACGGGTTCGGGCCGTCGGTGCCGGTGAAGGCCTGCTGCAGCGGCACGTCGAAGGTGTCGTTCCAGACCACCTGCGAGTACTTGCCCGCCGCGTTCTGCTTGATCTGGGTACCGCCGACCGCGGTCACCAGCGGGTCAGTGGCGGGCCAGCCGGTGACCGGCGTGGTGTAGAGGTCGCTGCCGTTAAGCATGGCGTTCGCCGCGCCATCGTCACCGGTCGAGGCCAAGACGCTGACGCCCTTGCGGGCGGCGTCAATGTAGGCGGCGCGCAGCGGGGCGAGCTGCTTGAAGCTGGTGAAGGTCTCCTCGGTCGCGCCGAAGGACTGGCTGATGACGGTGACCTTGCCCTTGATCCCGAATCGCTCCGGGTGGTCAAGGACGGCCAGCTCCGACTTGACGATGTTCGGGAAGCCGGTGACGCCCTCGGTCTCGGCGTCCGGCGTCTCGACCAGCACGATGTTGGCGCCGGGGGCGATCGTGTGCGCGTACTCGACGTCGAGGGTGGTCTCGCCCGCCCAGCCGGTCATGTCGCCGTTGTTCGGATCCCAGGCCGGGATCGGCCCGGCCGGCGTGATCACCTTCAACGACGGCGGGTCCGGGTAGCCGAACTGCGTGTCGAAGACGTGCAGGTCGTTCTTGATGGTGGGGGAGCCGAACGAGTCGACGACCACGATCGTCGAGCCCTTGCCGGTGATGCCCGCCTTGAACAGGGGCGCTTCGTTGTAGGCCGCGCGGACCTGGTCTGGTCCCCAGCACGCGATGTGCAGGTTCGCCTCGCACAGCGCGGTCGTCCACGGCGTGCTCAGCGCCTTGCCCTGCGCCAGGACCTTGACGCCGGGCTTGACGTGGATGGCGGGCGTGGCTGGCTTGGCGGCCGCGGTGGTCGCCGCCGGCGCCGCGGTGGCCATCGCCGCGACGATGGCCGCGGATAGCGCGCCCGCCCCGGCGGTCAGCGCGATGGTTCTTGCCTTGCGCATGAATGAGTCTCCCCTAGTTCATGAAGAATGCGGCCTGCCGGTCGCAGAGGTCATGATGGCACTGCCCGCAGGCATTTTTAAAGGTTCCCGGCAAGTTCCCAGGAAGAATTACGCACTGCGTACGAACGGGAGCCAATGACTGCGGACGGTCGCCAGCACTACCACAGCGCGTGGCGATCTGTT
>JAICUO010000110.1 GCA_025935815.1 Streptosporangiaceae bacterium | reverse complement strand
AGGAAGATATCGCTGTCCGGGTGGCGCCCGGCGCTCGTGAAGTCATCATCGAGCAGGAACCGGGCCCCCGCGTTGGGGCCGCGGGTCACGATGAGCAGCGCCGCGTCGTGCGGCAGGGCGTCAAGGGCGGCGTAGTCAACGGCCAGGTCCTCGCCGGTGTCCGCCTCGCTGACCGCGACCCCGCTCAGCGAGATCATCGAGGTCGTCTCGGTGACCGGCTTGCTCGCCGCGGCCCGGATCAGCGGAGCGCCGCAGTTAGAGCAAAACCGCGACGTGTCGGGGTTCGGACGGCTGCATCGAGAGCAGTACACCATCGCTTCGCTTGACCTCCCCTCATGCAGCAACGAGTCCTCGGGTAGCAAGATCGCCTCCGGTACCGTTGCTGAGGGTACCGAATTCGCGTGCCTGTGGTCCACGCGCCGCGCGAACAGCCCGCGAAGGCCACGCGGACGCGGCTGGCCGGCTTTGGTATGCCCGCCAGCGTGCCCGCCTGCTTCCCGACGTTTGCGCCACACAGCCGCTCCACCTCCGCGTCCACGCGCTTGCGAACTCGCGACGCGCGCGTCCTGACCCACTCCATCGCGAATTTCGCACGACTGCGCAGTTAATACAAGACTAACCGACCCTGGACGTCCAGCCGCCGGCCCGACTCGCCGATTGCGCCGTGCACGCGAGTTGGTATCCACATTACTTCCTTGTGACCTGGCCAGGGTCCCGTTATGCGCTAGTGACCTTCCCAGGGCCTGCGGCGAGACCCTCTGGGGGCCCCTAATGTGTCGGCGCGATCGACCACGACCGCCCACTCATCGAGCAGCGCCTGCGCGGTGTCGGCGTCGGCGCCCTCGGCCCACAGGTGGGTGACCGCCTCGGCCGGGTCGGGCAGGACGAGCACCCAGCCGCGGTCGGGGTCGAGCACCCGGATGCCGTCGGTGGTGTCCACGCTCAGCCCGGCTGAGGCCTCGACCACGGTGCGCATCACTGACCCCTTGGCCGCCCACGGGGTGGGGATGGACCGGCGCAGCAGGTGCGCCTCGGGGATCCGGGCGTCGATCTGGCTCAGCGTCAGGCGGGTGCGCGCCACCAGGCCGAGCAGCTTGACGAACGCCGCGATCCCGTCGACGGTGCGGCCGAACTCGGGGACCACGAACCCGCCGCGGCCGTCGGCGGCGAAGATCACGTTGTCCTCGGCCGCCGCGTTGACCAGTGCGTCCATCGAGGTGGGGGTCCACCCGACCTGGACGCCGTGGAACCGGCAGACCTGCTGGGCGACCCGGGTCGTGGTGACCGGCAGCGCCACCCGGCCCCGGTGCGTCTCGGCGGCGACCAGGTCGAGCACCACGAGCAGGGCGCGCTCGTCGCTGACCAGCGCGCCTTTCTCGTCCACGAGCTGGATCCGCTCGCCGACGGGGTCGAACCGCACGCCGAATGCCGCCCGGGAGGAGGAGACCACCTCAGCCAGCCGCTGCATCCCGGCCCGCTGCTGGGCGACCGTCTCGGTGGGGGTGACCTCATCGAGGCGGTTGTTCAGCGTGAGCACCTCCACGCCGATCCGGCCGAGGAGGCTGGGCAGCACCAGCGAGACCGTGCCGCCGGCGCAGTCGGCGACGACCTTCAGCCCCGCTTCGCGGACCCCGGCCAGGTCGACGGTCCGCAGCAGTTCGTGGGTGTAGAAGTCGACGACGCGCGGCGGGTAGGACAGCTCGGCGATCTCGCCGGGGAAGGCGCGCCGGAACTCCTGCCGGGAGAACACCCGCTCCAGCTTCCGCTGCGCGGCCTGCGACAGCTCCGCGCCGTTCTCGTCCAGGAAGATGATGTCGATCGACTGCGTGTCGCCCGGCGTCGTCCGCAGCGCGATCCCGCCGCTGTAGTTCGAGCGCTGGGTCTCGAACCGGGCCACGGGCAGCGGCAACGCCTCCAGGTCCATGACGTTGATCGCCGAGGCGTTCAGTGCTGCTTGCACGGCCCGCTTGAGGGTCCGCGCCGCCCGCGACACGTCGCGAGACGTGGTGACCGTCGATCCCTTCTTGAGCATGCTCGCGTACGCTGAGGCGAGCCGCACGCACAACTCGGGGGTGACCTCGACGTTGATCAGCCCGGAGACGCCGCGCATGCCGAAGAGGGTCCGCTGCCCGCGCGACTCCCATACCACCGAGGTGTTGACGACCGCGCCGGCCTCGATCGTCTTGAACGGGTACACCTTGACCCCGGCGGAGATGTACGCCTCGGGCTCGATGACGCACTCGTCGCCGACGACGGCGGTCTCCTCGATCCGCGCCCGCCGCATCACGTCGGTGTTCTTGCCGACCACGCAGCCGCGCAGCGTGGCGCCCTGCCCGACGAACACGTTGTTGTGGACGACCGCCCGGTGGATGAAGGCGCCCTCCTTGACGACCACGTTCGCGCCGATCACGCTGTACTCGCGGACGTGCGCGCCCGCCTCGATCTTGGCGTACTCGCCGACGCACACCGGCCCGGTCAGCACCGCGTCCGGGTCGACGACCGCTCCCTCGGCGAGCCAGACTCCCGGGGAGACCTCAAAGCCGGCGATGTCGACGTTGACCCGGCGGGCGAGCACGTCGGCCTGTGCCTTCAGGTAGCTCTCGTGCGTGCCGACGTCTTCCCAGTACCGGTCGGACACCCAGCCGAAGATCGGCGCGCCGCGCTGCAGCAACCTGGGGAACACGTCTTGTGACCAGTCGACGGACTCCTTCGCGGACACCTCCGCGAGGACCTCCGGCTCCATGATGTACACGCCGGTGTTGACGGTGTCGGAGAACACCTGGCCCCAGGTCGGCTTCTCCAGGAACCGCTGGATGCGCCCGTCCTCCTCCGTGATGACGATGCCGAACTCCAGCGGGTCGGGCACCCTCGTGAGCCCGACGGTGACCAGCGCGCCGTTCTCGCGGTGGAAGCGGATCATCTCCGACAGGTCCATGTCGGTCAGCGCGTCGCCGGAGATGACCAGGAACGTGTCGTCCCGCAGCGCGTCCTCGGCGTTCTTCACGCTGCCGGCCGTGCCCAGCGGGGTCTCCTCCGTGGCGTACTGCAGCGACATTCCCACGTCCTCGCCGTCGCCGAAGTAATTGCGCACCATGGCGGCCAGGAACTGGACGGTGACGACGGTTTCCTCGAGCCCGTGCTTCTTCAGCAGGCGCAAGACGTGTTCCATGATGGGCCGGTTGGCCACCGGCAGTAGGGGCTTGGGCTGGTTGGCGGTCATCGGGCGTAGTCTGGTGCCCTCGCCGCCTGCCATCACGACGGCCTTCACGACGCAGCCGCTCCTTTCATGCGCGCCCTCCGTACCAAGTCCTTGATCTGGGTGAGGTACAGAATCGCCGCCCACCAGTAAAGAGCGGTACCCCAGATCGCGAACGCCCACCCGAACACGCGGACAACCTCAGCCGGCGCGCCGCCGTGGGCGCCCAGGAACAGCAGGGGGAACGCGTACATCAGGCACAGCGTGGCGGCCTTGCCGACGAACGCGACCTGCAAGGTGCCGTACTCGGTCCACCGGCGCAGCGCCAGCAGCCCCGCGGCCACGATGAACTCGCGCCCGACCAGCGCGCCAAGCAGCCACCACGGGATGATGCCGCGCACGGCCAGCCCGATCAGCGCGGCGAGGATGTACAGCCGGTCGGCGGCCGGGTCGAGTTTCTTGCCAAGCTCGCTGACTTGATCCAGCGCCCGGGCCAGCTTGCCGTCCAGCCAGTCCGACAGGCCCGCGACACCCAGGAGCAGGCAGGCGATGATGTCCGCGGTCGGCGTTCGCGGGCCGACGACCAGCCACAGGAACACCGGAACACCAGCCAGCCTGGCAGCGCTGAGCGCATTCGGCCAGGTAACAATCCGGTCTCCCACAATCGGATCCTAGTAGAGGTAGATCCGGACCACCGGATGGGCATGGTCGTTACTCGCCCATTGTGACATGAACCTCGCGGAAAGAGCGCGCCAAGCCGTGGCAACGCCGCCGCCCGGGCCGCGCTGGTGCGGCGTTCCGCGAGGTGGGCCTCGGCCGGGCCGCACAGTTAAACGAAGTGGGCGCGCGGGCGGCGGGTCAGTGAAATTTAGGTATTTAAACGGTCATCGCAGGGCGTGCCATCGAAACCTTTCGTTGGTAGCGTGATCGGTGTGAGAGGGGACTTTACGGGACTCGACGTCTCAACGCCGAACGTCGCCCGGATGTATGACTACTACCTGGGAGGACTCACGAGCTTCGCGGCCGACCGCGCCGCCGCGGAGCGGGTACTCGCCCACCTGCCGTATCAGCGCAGGTCAGCGCAGGAGAACCGGCGTTTCCTTGGCCGGGCGGTGGAATTCCTGGCCAGCCCGCAATGCGGCGTCGAGCAGTTCCTCGACATCGGCATGGGGTTGCCGACGACGCGCAGCGTCCATGAGATAGCCCGGGCCGTCAATCCCGCCGCGCGGGTCGCGTACGTGGATAACGACCCGCTTGTTGTCTCGCACGGTAAGGCGATGCTCGTCGAGCCCGGCCGCAGCGTGGTCGTCGAGGGAGACCTGCGCGACCCGGACGGGCTGCTCAGCGATCCCGATATCCGCGCCCACCTCGACTTCAGCCGCCCGGTCGGGTTGCTGCTCGTCAACGTGCTGCACTGGGTCGGCGACTCCGATGGACCCCGGCGCGTCCTGTCGGTGCTGCGCGACGCGCTCGCGCCGGGCAGCTACCTGGTCCTCACCCACATGAGCATGGACCTGATCAGCAACAAGGACGCCGCCATGCGCGCCGTTCGAGTTTACGAGCACTCCAACGCCCGGTTGAGCCCGCGCGGCCGCCAGCAGGTCATGCGGTTCTTCGACGGCTGGAAGCTCCTGTCCCCCGGCCTGGTCCCCAAGCACCAGTGGCGGCCCCGCCCCGAGACCAGCCCCCTCCCCTTCGACGCCTCCTGGGCCGCAGTAGCGGTAAAGCCCTGAAGACTTTCTCAGCCCAACGAGCCCGGGGTCCTGCTTCGTGCTCCACCATTCCCGACAACGTGCGCCAGCACTTGAGGCCGCCCCCAGCGGGGATCGCCCCGGGCAACCTGGGAGGGCCCGCCGCGAAAATTGGGGGTTGACCCCCGATTTGCGGCGGCGGTCCCGGCCGTAGCTTCGTAAGTGACGCCGGCGGCCGGGAAACCGTGCCCCTCGGCCGCCGGGCGTCGCACTTCACACCCGCGACGTGAGCGACAGCCGGGGGACAGCCGCGTGACGATCCGCAGGCCCGCTGGTCCTGCCCGGGTGCGGCGCGGCCACTGGGCGCGCACCCTGGCCCGGGCGGTGGGGACGGCGCTGGCGAGCAGCTTGCTGACCGCCGCGTTGTTCGCCGTCAGCGCGGTCGCCGCCGCGATCGCCGCTACAAGCGTCCTGACCGCCGCCGTCGCGGCGGCGAGCTCCGCCAGCTTCACGACGATCACCCCTGTACCGCCGGCCCCGGTGCCGCCGCCTCCCCGAGCAGCACCGGGGCCGGCCAGTCACGGGCCACCGCCGGCGACCCACGCGGCCGAGCAGGTTGTTGCCTTTTGGGTGCCGCATACATAATTGCCCTGAAGGTGGTCGCGTCTATCGTCTGGAGGACGGATGTTCCGGCGCCGGGCAGGGCAGTCCGTGAGCGAAATCCCGGCGATGATCGGCACCGGGCTGACCGCGCTGAACGCGGGCGATCGCAACGGGGCGCTGGGCTGGTTCGCGCAGGCCAGCCGCACCGATGACCCGACGCTGCTGCGTGGCCTGGGCGGCGTGTACCTGCAGGCCGGCGAGCCGGGGTACGCCGAGCATTGCTTCCGCCGGGCGGCGGCGGGCGGCTCGCGGGACGCGCTGAACGACCTCGGCGTGCTGCTCAAGCGCCAGGGCCGGCTCGGTGAGGCCGAGCAGGCGCTGCGGCAGGCCGCCGACGCCGGCGACCCGAACGCGCTGAACAACCTGGGGAACCTGCTGGAGATGCGCGGGGACGCGCAGGGCGCGGCCTGGCACTGGCGGCAGGCCGCCGGGGCCGGCGTTCCCCGCGCGATGCTCAGCCTCGGCACGTTCCTGGCGAACTCCGGGCAGCGCGGCGAGGCGCGGCAGTGGCACGAGATGGCGAAGGCGAAGGTCACCGAGTTTCCCGACATCCGTGAGCAGCTTTACCGGCTCGGCTCGCTGCTGGACGGCGTCGTGCCCGGCAGCCCGCCAGCGGGCAGCGCTATCCCAGGCAGTGCCACCCCGGGCCGCACGCCACCGGGCAGCGCTATCCCGCGCGGGGTGACGCCAGCGGGCCACCCGCCGGCGGACCCGGCGCGCGCGGACACCATCACGACCCGGCCCCATCAGCCGCCAGGCTCTCCCGCCGCGGGCAGCCCGGTGCCCGCCGCGTACCCGCCGCCCCCCACCGTCTTCGCACCACCGCCCGGCCCGCCCCCCGCCACCTCGGTGCCGCCCAAGCCGGTGCCGCCGACGATCTTCTCACCGCCCCCCGCCGTCCGGCCCGGCGTCGCGCCCGCCGCCTCGCCAGCCCCGGACGACACGCGCCTGGAGCTCCCGTGGGAAGACTCCGGCACCCCGGCCGAGCCGGTGGCCATAGCGCCCGCCAACACAGCGCCACCCAACACAGCGCCACCCGACACAGCGCCGTCCAACACACCCCTCACCCCTCCCCCGCAGGCACCGCCGGTCGCCGCGCGGCCGATGGCCGACCCCGAGATGACGGCCCGCACGGTCCGCGTCCGGCCCTCGGAGGCGGCGACCGCGAAGACGCCGGCCCCTAGCCTGACCCCGCCGGGGGCGGCGCCGGGCGCCGCTGGCGCCCCGCTAGCGGAGTCCCCGCTAGCCGAGCCAGCGGCTGAGCCGACGGCGGAACCCGGGCCAGCGCCGGACCCCGCGGCCGAGGCGCCGACCGCGCACCACCCGGCGGTCACTGACCTGGCCAACCACCTGCGGGCCGCCGAGAGCCTGCGCAACGCCTACCTGGAGACCGGCGACCCGGTGACGCTGCGACTGGCGCTTGAGGTCAGCAGGCTCGCCGTGGAATCCGCGCTCCCGGATGAGCGCACGGGGCGGGCGGTCGCGCTGGGGATCCGGTGCATGCTGCTGCGGATGGCCTATGAGCGGGACAAGGACCCGGCCAAGCTGGCCGAGGCGATCCAGGCCGGCCGGGTCGCGATCGACATCTTCCCGCCCGATGACCCCGGCTATCCGCAGGCCATGGGGTCGCTCGGAAACGCGCTGCAGGAGGAGTTCGGCCGCACCCGGGACGCCGCCGCCTTGTCGGAGGCGCTGGGCATGTACCGCGAAGCCCTTCGCGTCCTGCCCGCCGGCCACCCCGAGGTTCCCGGCATGCTGTCCAGCGTCGCCACCGTCTTGATGACGCAGGGCATGCAAAGCGAGGACGCGGGCCTGCTGGATGAGGCCGTGCAGGCGGGCCGGGAGGCCGTCGCGGCGAGCACCGCCGGCAGCCCGGCGCACGCGACGCGGCTGGCCAGCCTCGGCCGCGCCCTGATCGCGCGCTTCGCCCACCGAGGCTGGCCATCGGCTGACCTTGACGAGGCCGAGCAGTTGTTCCACCAGGCGCTCGACAGCCTGCCCGAAGCCCATCCGCTGCGCGCCCAGATCCAGAATTACCTGGCTGGCGTCACCGCCCTTCGACGCGCGACGTAAGCCCCCGCGTTCCTCCGCAAGCCGGAATAATCCGTGCCATGGCCCGGCTGTGGGCATTCGATTGCGATCGGCGTGGCCACAGGGGCCGCGCGGGCTAATGAGGAGGAACGGGCAATGACGACTGTCGCCATCTTCGGCGGGACCGGATACGCGGGCGGCGCGATCGCCGACGAGGCGATCAACCGGGGCCTGAGCGTCATCAGCATCAGCCGGCATCCCGGCTCCGCGGCGCGGCCAGGCGTGGACGCCCGCCAGGGCAACGTGCACGACGCCACCCTCGTGGCGGAGATCGCGGCCGAGGCCGACGTCATCGTCGTCTCCATCCGGCACGCGTCCGGCGAGGACGGAGTGGGCCTCATTGACGCGCTCCCCGCGCTGGCCGCCTCCGTCGCCAAGCACGGCAAGCGCCTGGGCTGGGTCGGCGGCGCGGCGTCCCTGTACGTCGCCGAGGGCGGCCCGCGGCTGCTGGACACCCCGGAGTTCCCGGACATGTTCAAGGGTGAGGCCGGCTCGGCGGCGAATGTCCTGGAGGCGCTGCGCGCCGACACCACCGGCGTGGACTGGTTCTTCGTCAGCCCGGCGGCGGGGTTCGGCTCCTACAACCCCGGGGTGCCCACCGGCGCCTACCGGGTGGGCGGTGACCTCCTGCTGACCGACGCCGACGGCAAGTCGGAGATCTCCGGCGCGGACTTCGCCCTGGCCTTCGTCGACGAGATCACCAGCCCCGCGCACCACCGGACCCGCTTCACCGTCGCCTACTAGGCGCGGGCCGCATCACGCGAACTGGCTGAGCTGCGGGTCCACCGGCGCCCGGGTCAGGCGGTTGGCCAGGGTGGACATCGTGTAGGCGCCGATCCCGAGGACCACTTCGAGCGCGTTCTGGCGCGTGTAGCCGAGGGCCAGGAACTCGGCGAGCGCCTCCTCGCCGACGTCTCCGGCGCTGTCGAGGACCCGCAGCGTGAACACCCGGATCGCCTCCAGGCGGGGGTCGGCCAGCGGCTGGTCCGGGCCGCCGCGAAGCGTCGCGATCAGCGCGGAGCCGGCTCCCAGCGTGGTGAGCCGCGCGGTGTGCATCGCGACGCACAGGTGGCAGCCGTTGCGGGTGGCCACGGTCATGATGAGGACCTCGCGCGCCACCGGGCCCAGCGTGGTGGCGTCGAACAAGGCGGTGAGCCTGCCGAAGCCGTCGAGCAGCTGCGGCGACGCGGCCCACCGCGCGGTGGCGGCCGGCAGGTACCCCAGGTGGCCCTGCGTGGCCGTCATGAACCGGCGCGAGGCCGGGGGCGCGGACTCGATCGTGTGGGCGGTGAACATGGGTAACTCCCCGTATGATGATAGACAACCTTGTTGTCTAGATAGTAAATGAGGTTGTCGATTATGGCAAGCACGGGCGCGGCTGAGCCGCGAGCCGGGTACGAGCTGCCGCTGCTGCTGTTCGGCGGGTTCCGGGCGATCATCGATGAGCTGCACGCCGAGCTGGGCCGGCGCGGCCACCCGGACATGCGCCCCGCGCACGGCTTCGCGATGCAGGCCATCGGGCCGCGGGGGGCGACCGCCAGCGAGGTCGGCAGGCGGCTGGGCATCTCCAAGCAGGCGGCCGGCAAGACCATCGAGCGCCTGGAGGCGGCCGGCTATGCGACGCGGGCCGGCGATGCCGCCGACCGCCGCCGCAAGCTCGTTCGCCTCACCCCCCGCGGGATCGAGGCGCTGACGCTGTCCGCGATGATCTTCGAGGACATCCACGCCCGGTGGGCGGCCACCCTCGGTCGCGGGCGCGTCGATGAGCTGGAGTCCAGCCTGCGGACGATGGTCCCCGGCGAGACGTTCCGGCTGGACGTCCCGGGCTGGTTCGGCGCGGCGTAGCGACGCCATTCGCGTTGCCGTCGAGGCCGGAAAGCCGGTCCCATCGAACGCGGGGAATACGAACCGTAATTGCTTTGGCGCCCACGCACCAGATGACTCTCCTGTCACTACCGGGTCGCGGCCGGCTCCCGGTACGGCCGCAGTGGTCCCGGGCACGGTAGTCCCGGCCACACTGGTCACGATGGCCGCCACGGTCGCCCGGCGGCGGGAAGCGACCAGCAGCAGGGACGCGAGCCCGGCGGTAGCGGCCAGGGCGCCGATGAGGACGAAGCCGTGGCCGAACGCGGCGAGCGCCCGCGCGCCGCTGGCCGACCCGCTGCCGACCGGGGCGCCGAGGACGGTGACCAGGACCGCGACGCCCAAGACGATGCCGAGCTGGCGGGCCATCGTGACGATGCCGGAACCGGTGGCGAACCGCGCGGGCGGCACCGCTGAGACGGCCGCGCTGACCAGGGTGGGCAGCGTCAGGCCGACCCCGATGCCGGTCATGAGCATTCCGGGGAGCATGTGGGCGGGGTAGTCCGGGGTCAGCTCCAGGGACAGCCGCCAGAAGACGCAGCCGCCGGCGTAGACGGCGCAGCCGAGCGCGGCGACCGGGCCGGGGCCGACCCGGCGCGCTAGCGGCCCGGCGCCGACCGACAGGAACGGGACCATGAGCGGGCCCGGCGCGACGGCCAGCCCGGCCCGCAGCGCGGACCAGCCCCAGACGTCCTGGCACCACAAGGTGACCAGCAGCAGCATCGCGCCGAACGCCGTGCCGAACAGCACGCTGGCGGCGGTCGCGGTGCCGAACGCCGGCCGCCGCAGCAGGTGCAGCTCGATGACGGGCGCGGCGTGCCGGGCCGAGCGGTAGGCGAACGCGGTGCCGAGAACCACCGCGGCGGCGATCAGCCCGAGCACCCGCGCCGATGACCAGCCCCAGCTGTCCGCCTTGACCAGCGCGAGGGCCAGGACGCCGATCGCGGCGGTGAGGACGACCGCTCCGGCGATGTCCGGACGGGGCCCCTCGCGCTCGGCCGCCGTGGCGCTCGCGCGGGGCAGCGCCCGCAGGCCGGCGACGAGGGTGACCGCCGCCACGGGGACGTTGATGAGGAACACCCAGCGCCAGTTCGCCTCGACCAGCAGGCCGCCGACGACCGGCCCGAGCGCGGCGGCCACTCCCCCGATGGCCGTCCAGCCGCGGATGGCGGCGGCCCGCCTGGCCGGCCGGGCGACCGACAGCAGCAGGCCGAGGGAGGCGGGCATGAGCAGCGCGCCGCCCGCCGCCTGGATGACCCGCGCGGCGACGAGCATCCAGACGCCGGTGGCGAAGGCGCACGCGGCGGAGGCGAGCGCGAAGACGATCACGCCGGCCAGGAACGCCGTTCGGCGGCCGATCCGGTCGGCCGCCCGGCCGGCCGGGACCAGCAGCGCCGCGAAGATGATGGCGTAGGCGTTCAGCACCCAGGACAGGTCGCCCAGGCCCGCCCCGTGGAAGGCGCGCCCGATGGACGGCAGCGCGACGTTGCACACGAACAGGTCGAGGTTCACCATCGCGATGCCCGCGGCGACGACGGCGAAGGTCGGGGCGAAGCGGGCTTGGCGGTCCACGGCCACGGGGCGCTCCTGACGGTCCGGCGGAGATCTACTGGTTTGAAAAGCCAACCGACAGCCTAGCCGTAGACGGTTTGACTTCGCAACTGACGTATGCTGGGGACATGAGCGAGCGCAGCGCCGCCGTCCCGTCTGGACCGAGGAGCGCCGAGGGACGAGGAGCGGCAGGGGAAGACGGGACGCCTAAAGCGGCCCGGAGGCGAGCGGGGGACACCGCATGAGCCGAGAGGAGGCTACCCGGGAGGCCGGCCAGGGCGCCCGCGGCCGCCCGTGCTCGGTGGCGGCGGCGCTGGGCCTGGTCGGCGAGAAGTGGTCGCTGCTGGCGATCCGCGAGATCAGCTTCGGCAACCGGCGCTTCGACGCGATCGCGCGCAACACCGGTGCCCCCCGCGACCGGCTCGCCGCGCGGCTGCGCGCGCTGGAGGCGGCCGGGGTAGTCGCGCGCCGGCGCTACAGCGATCACCCGCCGCGCTATGAGTACGAGCTCACCGAGGCCGGCCGCGAGCTGCGGCCGGCGCTGACCGCGCTGCGCGCCTGGGGTGACAAGTGGGCCGTGGACGCGCCGCCGGCGGCGTTCACCCACTCGTGCGGGCACGACCTGGACGCGGCCATGGTGTGCCGGCACTGCGGCGGCGAGGTCGGCTTCGACGACCTGGAGCTGCGGGTCCTGGCCCCCGGCTGGACTCGCGAGGGCCCGGCCCCGTCCCCGGGTACCTAGGCCCGGTACCTAGGCCCGGTACCTAGGCCCGGTATCTGGGCGCCCGGCATCACGGCCGGGTGAGCGGCGTGCCGAGGATCTGGCTGACGACGCCGATCAGGAAGGCCTGCAGGTCGGTGTAGTCGTCGAATCCCCCGCCGCGGATCGCGGCCTGGACGTCGAGCGCGTCGATGAGGCTGAAGATGCGGACGGCGGCCTGCTCGGGACCGCAGACGGGCCTTACCAGCCCGCGGTCGGTCGCGGCCGTGATCAGCACCGACATGCGGCGCACGTCCTCGTTCATCTGGACGATGACCTCAGCGCGCAGCGCCGGGCGGTACCTGCTCGCCTGCCAGGCGTCCAGCCACAGCAAGATGACCGGATCCTGCCCGGGGTCTAGGTACCCGAAGATGATGTAGCCCAGCTCCCCGAGCGGATCAGTGGCCGATTGCGCCGCGGCGGCGAATATCCCATCCCGCTCGGCCGCGGCCGCGTGCCCGAAGGCGGCGGCCACCAGCTGGTCGGCAGTGAAATAGTGGCTGATCAGGCCGGGGAACACGCCGATCGCGGCGGCGACCGCCTTGGCGGTCACCTTCTCCAGCCCATCGCGGACCGCGATCGCCGCCGCCGCCTCGGTCATCTCCGCGCGGCGGGTGCCGGGTGCCTTGCGCCGCCCGTTCGGCTGGGGTCTCGACGTCACCCGAGCAATGTTATTGGGTGTTGAACCAATACAGCTTGTTGGCTCGTACACCAACAAAAGACCGTAGGGGCGTCCGGCATCCGGACGGGGGAAATCATGGCAAATCAGGCAGCGCATCGCCAGAGCGCGGACCATCAGGAAACGTACGAGCAAGCAGAGGCTGGCTTCGTCGCCAGGTACCCGGGGTTTGACCCGGACGGGGCACACCGCCGCCTGCGGCGGGAGGAGTACGGGCGCCTGGACCAGGCGGGACAGGTGTACCTCGACTACACGGGCGGCAGCCTGCACGCCGCCAGCCAGGTTGACGCGCACGCCAGCTTGCTGCGCACGGCGGTCCTGGGCAACCCGCACTCCCGCAACCCCGCCTCGCTGGCGTCATCCGAGCTGGTGGAGGCCGCCCGCCAGGCCATCAGCGAGTTCCTCGGCGCGCCGCGCGAGGAGTACCTGTGCGTGCTGACCGCCAACGCCAGCGCGGCGCTGCGGCTGGTCGGCGAGTCCTATCCGTTCGCGCCGGGCGGCACCCTGGCGCTCACCGCCGATAACCACAACTCGGTCAACGGCATCCGCGAGTTCGCCCGCCGCCAGGGGGCACGGCCGTGCTACGTCCCGCTGACCTCCCCCGAGCTGCGCGTCGACCGGGCGGCGCTGAGCCGCGCGCTGCGATCTCCCGGGGGAGCGAACGGAGTATCCCCCGGCGGCGCCCGGCGCCTGCTGGCCGTCCCCGCCCAGTCGAACTTCTCCGGGGTACGGCATGACCTGGACATCGTCGCCGAGGCGCACGCGGCGGGCTGGGACGTCCTCGTCGACGGCGCCGCGTACGCCCCCACGAGCGGCTTCGACGCGCACCGGATCGCGCCCGACTTCGCGGCGTTTTCTATCTACAAGATCACCGGCTACCCGACCGGCGTCGGCTGCCTGCTGATCCGGCGGGACCGGGCCGCGCTGCTGCGCCGCCCGTGGTTCGCCGGGGGCACCGTCACCATCGCCTCGGTGCGCGGCGACGGCCACTACCTGCAGCCGGACGAGGCCGGGTTCGAGGACGGCACGGTCGACTACCTCAGCCTCCCGGCGGTGACCGCGGGCCTGGCCCACATCCAGCGGGTGGGCCTGCCGGCGATCGGCTACCGGGTGCACTGCCTCACGGCCTGGCTGCTGGAGGCGCTGGCCGGGCTGCGGCACGCCAACGGCCGGGCGCTGGTGCAGGTGCTCGGCCCCCAGGGCACCGGTCAGCGCGGCGCGACCATAGCGTTCCGGCTGCGCGGCGCCGACGGCGCGCCGGTCGAGGAGCCCGTGGTCGAGGAGCTCGCCTGCCAGGAGCGCATCTCGCTGCGCACCGGGTGCTTCTGCAATCCCGGCGCCGCCGAGGTCGCGCTCGGGCTGACCGCCGAGCAGATGCGCCCGTGGTTCGGCCGGGCCGAGCCGGTGACCCAGGAGGAGTTCCGCGACGGGATCGCCGCCCGCTGCGGGGCGCGCCCGGCGGCCATCCGGGTCTCCCTGGGGGTGGCGAGCAACTTCGCCGACGTCTACCAGCTCACCCGCTTCCTGCGGCGGTTCCTCAACCGGCGGGCCATCGACGTTAACGCCATCGATGTCAGCGCCAGCGAAGTCAAGGGCGCCGGCACCAGCGGCGGCGGCATCCGGTCCCTGAGCTTCGGGCCAGCGGACCAGCCAATCCTTGCCCAGCCCGCGCGAACAGTCGCGTGAAGGAGGACCAACCATGAGCACCAAGGTCATGCGGGCCGTCGATGAGCACCAGGTCCGCGCCGCGGCCGGCACGACGATGGTCCTGGGGGCCGTCGCGTTCGCCTACGCCTACTTCCGTCAGCTGTACTGGCCGCTGCAGGCGGTCTCGGCCTTCTTCACGCTGGAGTTCGCCCTGCGGCTGGCCCTGGGGCTGCGCCGCAGCCCGGTCGGCCTGCTGGCCGGGCTGCTCACCCGCCGCCACGTGCCCGAGTGGGTCTCGGCACGGCCCAAGAGGTTCGCCTGGACCCTTGGCCTGGCGATGGCCAGCGCGATGGCGATCATCACCAACAACGGCATCCGGGGCTGGCTGCCGCGCTCGATCTGCCTGCTGTGCCTGGCCCTGATGTGGCTGGAGTCCGCCGCGGGCCTGTGCCTCGGCTGCGAGATCCACCACCTGCTGGTCCGCCGCGGCCTCGCTCAGCGCGGGCTCGCCCGCCCCGCCCCCGCCCGCTCGCGCGCCGCCGCCTCCATCGACCTGGCCTCCGTCGGCCGAGCGCCCGGTGAGGTTACCGTCGCGGAGTGCGCGCACGGTGCCTGCTCCCCTGTGCGCACCGCCGAGGCCCAGCGATGACGACGCTGATCGAGGCACACGGGATCGACGTCATCCCGGACGGCGAGCGGCACGGCCACCCGCGGTCGCTGTTCGCCGTCTGGGCGGCCGCGAACATCTCCTACCTCTACATAGTGCTCGGCGGCACGCTGGTCCTGCTCGGCCTGAACGTGTGGCAGGCGCTGGCCGTGGTGGCCGCGGGCAACGCGTTCTGGGTGCTGGTCGGCTGGCTATCGGTCAGCGGCCCCGCCTCCGGCACGCCGAGCGAGGTGGTGACCAGGGCGCTGTTCGGCATTCGCGGCAACCGCGTCTACAACGCGCTGGAAGGCTGGGGCGTTGGCGTTGCCTACGAGGCGATCAACCTGGCCGCCGCGTCGCTGGCCGCCCTGGCGCTCGCGCAGGCCTGCGGCCTGGAGGCTACTACCGCGGTCAAGTGGGCCACGATCTTGGGAACGGCGCTGATCGCGGCCACCATCAGCGTGTCCGGCCACGCGATGATCGTGCGGCTGTCCGGCTGGTTCACCGGCGTGCTGGCCGCCGGCATGGT
>JAICUO010000191.1 GCA_025935815.1 Streptosporangiaceae bacterium | reverse complement strand
CGCGGATCGCGGCATAACTCACGGCACTCGCGGCGGGCCGGGGGCTTTGGGGCTGCCCGCCCGGCGAGTGAATCGGGTATTCCGCGCATTTTGGACGTCGCCCTGGCCAGGGACGCCGTTGCGCACTGGTGCGCGATCTCTGAGATAGCACGCTCGTCGCCAGCTTGTCATTTGCCAGGAGACGACAGCTTGGCAGAGAGGGCTGCCTCCCAGGCTGGGTTCCGCCACCCGCAGCACTTTCACGCCGCTTCGTCAAGCGTACGGGTCCATAGTGGCGGCAATCGCGACCGCTCCGCGAGTGGGCGTCAGCCCGTCACGGTCAGCTTGATCGCCTCGCTGTAGCGGACGCGGCCGAAGTACATCAGCTTGACCAGCAGCCAGGTCTCCCAGCCGGGAGCGGCGGTCGCGGGGATCCGGACCGGGAACTCCAGCCGCCCGGCCTGGCCGGGGCCGGCCTGCACGGGCTGGGTCCACGGCGAGGCCCCGTCCCACGGGGCGACCGCCTCCCAGGAGCCGAACGGCGACAGCAGCTGCGCCTCGCCGCGCAGTGGCGAGGCCAGCCGGCTGGTCACCGCGACCTGGACGCGGCCCTCGTCGCCGGGCGCGAGGGACAGCGCCGGGGTGGCCACCGTCAGGTCGACCTCGTCGGCGAGCGCGGCCACGTCGGCCTGTATCCGGAAGAACAGCTCATCCGGCGGCTGAGCCGGGGACGAGGACCCAGTGTCGGGGCCGCCCGGCTCGCCGACCGTGACCAGGGCGGTGTCCTCGATGACGTGCCCGAGGCGGTCCCGCAGCCAGGCGGCCACGAAGTACCGGCCATCGGCCGCGCCAGGCCGCGCGCGGACGGTCACGTCCCAGGTCGCGTGTCCGCCGCCGGCCAGCGAGTAGGCCAGCGGGGCACCGGCCGCGGCCGCGCCGCCGACCTCCGCGACCAGCCCGTCCGGCACGAGCAGCCCGATCTCGCCGGCCGCGGGATCGAGGCCGCAGGCGACCGACAAGCGCAGCTGGCCGGACTCACCGGTGCCCGGGGCAGGGGCGTCGAACCCCTCCAGCGCCGACGGGCGCAGCGTGACCCGGGCCGGCGTCAGGTGCACCGCGACCGGCAGGTTCCCCGCTGGCGCCGGGCCCTTGCCGTGCAGCCAGTACCGCGCGTGCACGGGCGTCACCTTCTCCGGCGGCGCGTTCTCGGGAGACGCGTTCTCGGGAGACACTGCTGGCGCGCCGCCGGGCCGGGAACGCGGCCGCGCCACGATCGTCGCGGTGCCGAACGGCGGCAACTCCACGTGCGCGGCGCCGCCGGAGACCCGCACCGCCGCGCCGGCGGCCTCTTCCAGCAAGTCGGCCTCGGCCGCTGACTCGATGCCGCCCGCCAGTTCGACCCGCGCCACGGTCCGCTGCCCGTCGGTCTCCCGCAGCCGCACGGTGATCTCGCCGGCCGGCGGGGTCCCGGGACGCCCAGCCGCCAGCGGGTTGCCGCGCGGCTTCAGGGCCGACAGGGTGACGTTGGGCGGCCCCACGGTAAGTAGCGCCCCGCCCGGGACGGCGGCCCAGGGGCGGGTGAGGGAAATGAGGTCGTGGTTGTAGTCCTCGGCGGCGGCGTTGAAGCCGGCCGAGCGCCAGTCGCCGCTGGCGCAGGAGGCCAGCGCGTAGCAGAACGTGTGCGACCAGTGCTGCCAGGCGAAGCTGCTGCCGTCGGGGGCCGTGCGGCGGTCCCCGTCGATCCACACGCCCGACGGCCACGAGGAGTTGGCGCGCATGAGCGACATCCACAGCGTCCCGTCCGGCGCGACGACCCCGCCGGGGGTGCCCCGGTTGAACAGCGCCACCGCCCCGTCGGCGAGCGCCTCCTCGGCGGCCAGCTCCCCTTCGACGACGGCGGTCAGCGCGCCCGCGGCCAGGTCCGCGCGCAGCCCGGCGATGGCCGCGGCCAGCCCCTCCGCCGACCCGGCGGGCCCGGCGACGATCAGCACCGGCAGGTCACGCGGCGCGCGCAGGTCCGCGTCGGGCACGGCCGTCGCCGATCGCGGCCGTGCGGCGGGGACCCACAGCCGCGCGGATCCGTGCTCGGCGACCAGCGCCGACAGCCGCTTGGCGACGGGCGGCTCGCAGGCCGCGAGCACCTCGGCGGTGAACGCGTTGTCTTGCGGGCCGCCCATGGCGATCCGGAAGTCCGGCACGTTGGAGTCCACGTCGACCGCCCCGTAGCGCGGGCCGCCGGCTCGCGAGCAGGTCGCCGTCACGCCGGCCCCGGCCAGCGTGATGAGGAGGGAGCGAGCGGGATCCTCGGATTCGTCGGGGATGAGGGCATCGGGGGTGATGACCTCCGCGACGCCGATCGCGTGCGGTACCGGCGGGCGGCCAGGGGCGGACTCTCGGGGGGCACGGGGGAATACTCCGTTCGCCCTCCCGGATGGCAGCAGCGCGACGCGGGCCACCGAGCCCAGCCCGAACCAGTGGTGGGCCGGGTTGTCCAGCGTCCACCAGTGCGCGGCGGTGTCGGCCTCGGGGAAGCCGAACGGCCGGCCGATCACCGCGGTCGCCGTCTGGTACACCGGCAGGCCGCCGGGCACCAGCGCGGGGAACCGGACCCGCAGCAGGTTGTCCTTGCCGATCGAGCCGTCCACGTGCGTGCGGAACTCCACCCGGTCGGCGCCGTCCCACAGCAGCGTCTCCTGGGTGATCCGCAGGTCGCCGAGGGTGAACCTCGCCAGCAGGCGCGACCCGGCCGGGCAGCGCTGCGCGCGCACGTCGGCGGGCCGCGATGACGAGCCGGTGCCCGGGCCTTTCGGGGACAGGTGCCAGGCGCCCTCGCCCCAGCGCGGGTGCTTGTCGTGCTCTTCCTGCAGCACCATCTCGTTGCCGGGGCCGCGCAGCACCGGCTGGCCGGAGCGCTTGTCGACGACCGACAGCGTCCCGCCGCGGGCGGCGTCCGCGGTGATCGCGTAGGCCTCGTTCTCGATGGCCAGGCCAGTGATGTCGGTCCAGCCGGGCCGCGGGTGGGCGGGCACGGGGCGCAGCGCGAACTTCCGGTGGCCGAGCGCCGGGACCCGGTGGGCGCGGAAGGTGAGCGTCACCTCCGCGAGCGAGCCGTCGGGGTGCCGCCGGATCCCGTCCTCCAGCGCGGGGACGCTCGCCGCCAGCACCCCGGCGGGCAGGCCACTGGAGTCCTCGTCGACCACCGCGAGCCCGTGCGTGCCCGGCTCGGCCAGGGGCACGGTGACGGTGGCCATCGCGTCGCGCTCGCGGGCCAGCCCGTTGAACACCGTGACGGTCAGGCCCCCGGGGCCGGCGGTCCTCCCGGCTGGCTCAGTCCTCCCGGCTGGCTCGGTCCTCCCGGCTGGCTCAGTGCTCCCGGCTGGCTCAGTGCTCCCGGCCAGTTCAGTGCCCCCGGCCAGCGTGGCGACCGCCGCGCGGCGGGCGCTGTCGCCGCGGTCCCAGGCCTCCCGCCAGCCGGCCAGCAGGTCCAGGTACACCTGGTCGGATTCGGTGCCGGTGATCGCGTCATGGTGGGCGCCGTAGGCGAGCAGGCGCCAGGCCTTGTCCAGCGACTCGGCCGGGTACGGGGCGCCGGACAGCCAGGCCAGCGTGGCCAGGCGCTCGGCCTCCAGGGCGGCGGTCTCCCCGGCCCGGTGCGCCTGCTTGGTGTCGATGTAGGAGACGTCCTTGCCGGTGTAGAGCGGGTTCATGTCGCGGGTCTGCGGCGTGATCTTCCGGCTCCCGGGGGAGGCCCCGGCTTCGGCGCGCACCGCGTCGAAGAACTCGCGCGGGATCGCGGTCACGAACCGGGGCCACAGGTACTTGTCGTTCCAGGACCGGTGCACGTCGGTCACCCACCGGGCCGGGATGACGTGGTCGGCGCCGACCGGCAGCATCACGTTCCTGGTCGCCGCGACGGCGGCCAGCGAGCGGAACTGCCCTAGCGCCGCGGCCTGCGCAGCGCCCAGGTCGGCGGCCTGGTTCAGCGACCACCCGGCGCCGTAGTGGTTGGCCATGTACGCCGTCAAGACGCCGTTGCCGTCGGGGGACAGCCACTCGAACTCGGCCGGGTACTGCATCCGCGCGTTGTCCTCCGGGCCCCACTGGTGGAACGGCCCGCGCGCCCACGATGACGACGTCAGCCCGGCCTGCGCCATCAGCCCCGGGAAGCCCGGGTCATGCCCGAAGCCATCCAGCATCCACGCCGAGCGCGGGTCGCCGCCGAGCACGTCGCGCTGGAAGCCGATCCCGTACACCGCGTTGCGGATGGTGACCTCCGCGCCGGTCAGGTTGGTGTTGGGCTCGTTGTAGGTCCCGCCGACGAGCTCCAGCCGCCCGGCGGCCAGCAGTTCCCGCACGAGCGCGCGGTCTTGCGGGAACGCGTCGAAGTGGGGCTTGAGGTAGTCGATCTCGGCCAGCACGAACTTGTAGTCGGGGTCGCGGCGGGCCTTCTCAAGGTGCAGGCGCACCAGGTCGAACGCGGTCCGGCTGTCCGGCATCTGGCCGTCCTCGTCGGGCAGCACCAGCCGCGCCTCGGTGAACTGGCCCTGCGTGCTCCACCAGACCGGGTCGTAGTGGAAGTGACTGACCATCCACATGGTCCAGCCGGGCTCGGCGACCGTGATCATCGCGTCCAGCGCGGACCGCTCCGGCCCGGTCTCGCCGATCACCGTGACCGGCACGCTCGTGCCGGGCCGGTGATAGCCGGCGACCTGGACCCCGACCTCCACCGTGCGGGTCTCGTCCTTCTCGTCCCGGTCGACGCGGAACGGGCCCGGCTGGCTGATCCCCTTCCCCGCCACCCGCACGGCGGCGTGCAGCGGGTGATCGCCGGGCTCGCCGACGACGGTAACCCGGATGATCTGCAGCGGCCGGCCCGCGCTGCCGGTGAACAGGTCGGTCGACTCCACCCCGGTGATCCGCATGGTCCCATTTTCACATGGTCGCGCGACCGCTTCCCCGCATCTGTCGAAAGAAGTCTTCCGAGAACCTTGCGAAAGGGTTCTTTCGAGCGTAGTGTTTCGAAACATGAGTTCCGAAGAAATGGGCACGCTGAACCTGGCCGATCCCAAGGCCATGCGGGCGATGGCCCATCCGGTGCGGATGGCGCTGATGGAACTGCTGGCGGTGGCCCCCACGCTGACCGCGACGCAGGCCAGCGAGGCGCTGGGGGAGTCCCCGGCGAACTGCGCGTTTCACCTGCGCACGCTGGCCAAGTACGGGTTCGTCCGGGAGGCCGGCGGCGGCAAGGGCCGGGAGCGCCCGTGGACCCGCGCGCACCGGTCCATCAACGTGGACACCGCAGGCCAGGCGGACTACCAGGCGGAACTGGCCGCCCATGCCCTCTCGCAGGCCTACGGGGAGCGCATGATCGAGCGCATCCGGTACGCATACGGCAATACCTCGTGGCCAAAGGGCTGGGGGGACGCCGTCATCTCCAGCGACAGCGTCCGCTTCCTGACCGTCGAGGAGGCGGTCGGGATCTCCCAGGAGATCAGGACGATCCTCGACCGCTACGAAGGCCGTCGCGAGGACCCGGGCAGCAGGCCCGCGGGCGCCCTGCCGGTGCAGGTCGCGCACTACATCTTCCCGATGGCGGAGCTGGCCGGCCTCGCCGGCCAGCCAGACCGTCCCCAGCGCACTGGCAACGAAGAGGAGTAAGGACATGCACCCGCAGATCGCGCGGCAGCTCATCGCGCAGCACCACGCAGACCTGGCCGCCATGGGGCGGCGTCCCGCCCGCCTGAGCGCGGGCCGGGCCCGCCGGCTGGCGCTGCCGCGCGTGGCCGTCCCGGTGTGGCGCGTCACCTGGTCACGGGTGGCCGCCCCGGCCGGGGGCGACCGCTCGTGGCTGATCGTCATCTCCGCGCGCCGCGCCCGCCTGGGCGTCTAGCCAGCCGTGTGCCTCCTGGCCTGGGAGATCACTGAGCGGTAGCCTGAGAGCGACTTTCCAGCGTCAATTCCATCTAGATGGGGGCGAATAGGCCAATGGCCATGACCGAGCGGCCCGCGACATTGCGGGACGTGGCCACCGCGGCGGGCGTTCACCCGGCCACCGCGTCTCGCGCCCTCAATCCCGGTACCCGGCTGCTGGTCAGCGAGGAGACCGCCCAGCGGGTGCTGCACGCGGCCGCGCGGCTCGGGTACCGGCCCAACCCCGTGGCCCGCAGCCTGCGGACCCGCCGGTCCAACAGCATCGGGGTGCTGATCCCGGACCTGAACAACCCGTTGTTCCCGCCGATCGTGCGCGGCGTGGAGGACATGCTCGCCGGGCATGGCTACGTCGCGCTGATCGGCAACACCGACGGCGACCCGCAGCGCGAGCGGATGGTGTTCGACCAGATGCGCGCCCGCCACGTGGACGGGTTCGTGCTGGCCACCGCGACGCTGCGCAACCCGATCCTGGATGAGGCGGCCGCGGCGGACCTGCCGGTCGTGCTGATGAACCGCACCGCGCACGGGTATCCCTTCTCTTCGGTCTCGGTCGACAACGAGCAGGGGGTGCGCGCGGCGGTCGCGCACCTGGCCTCGCTCGGGCACACCCGGATCGGGCACATCGCGGGCCCGCAGGAGATCTCGACGGGCATCGCCCGGCTGCGCGGCTTCACCGACGGCGCGCGGGCGAGCAGCCTGGAGGTCGGCCAGGACCAGATCGTGTACGCGGCCGCTTACTCGGTTGAGGAGGGCGTGCGCTGCTGCGCGGAGCTGTTGTCGCGCGGCGGCGACCTGACCGCGATCATGGCGGCCAACGACATGCTCGCGATCGGCTGCTATACCGCGCTGGAGGACCTGGGCCTGGGCTGCCCGGAGGACATCTCGGTGATGGGGTTCAACGACATGCCGTTCATCGACCGGCTGCGCCCGCCGCTGTCCACCATCCGGTTCCCGCACTACCAGCTGGGCACGGAGGCGGCCAAGCTGCTGATGGAGCGGATCGACGGGGACGCCGGCCCGCTGAAGATCCTCTACCTGGCCCCTGAGCTGGTGGCGCGCGGCTCGACGGCGGCCTCTTCCGCGACGGGCGCCGGCGCGCGCAGGGCGGTCCACGTCCGCCGCCTGGCCTGAACTAACGACATTTTAGCGACTTCTTAGTCAGAACTTAAGAAAGTGCACACGATTGCAATTACGTTGAGTGATATTTCTTGAGTCGTGGGCACCCGCATAGTATGTGCGCCCGCTGAGGTTCCTGTTGTTTTCGGGGTGAGGCAGGCTGGCGACTTCGGGGCATTGCCACGGCTAACCCGCGGATGTGTAACAGAATAGACATCCGGCATTGACATACTCCAGGGACGGAGGGCACGCTCAGTTGCAAATATTCTATGCAAACGATTGTGGCGCTCCCCGTGTCGTGGTTGGATGCCGCAGTGAACGCCCGCCGGCGCGAAGCCGGCCGGCTTGATGAACAACCCTGAGCACGCGGGCTCGTCCGGCGCGCTTACCCCTGACGAAGACTGACAACTGAACCGGAGGCTTGGCATGAGGCCTGCAATCCCCTGGCTCTCCACGAAAGCGTTGGCGCTCAGCGCCATCGCGGTGGTCGCCGCAGGCGGTCTCGCGGCGTGCACTAGCAGCAGTAGCAGCACGAGCAGCGGCGCGCCGAGCTCGTCATCCAGCGCGCCTTCCAGCGCGGCCGGCGGCGGCGCGCCGATCACGATCGGCGCGTCCTTGTCACTGACCGGCGACTTCTCGGCCGACGGCCAGGCGTTCCAGAAGGGCTACAACCTGTGGGCCAAGGACGTCAACGCCAAGGGCGGCATCCTCGGCCGGCAGGTCAAGATCACCGTTCTCAACGACGCGAGCAATCCGACCCAGGCGGTCACCAACTACCAGACGCTGATCAACACCGACCACGTTGACCTGACTTTCGGGCCGTTCTCGTCGCTGATCACCGGGCCATCCTCGGCGGTCGCCGCGCGGGCCGGATACGCCCTGATCGAGGGGGCGGGCGGCGCGCCGTCGGTGTTCAACACCCCGCAGAACCAGGCGGACCACAACGTGTTCGACGTGAGCCTGCCGATCGCGGACGAGCTCGTGCCGTTCGTGAACTACATCGCCTCGCTGCCGGCGGCCCAGCGGCCCAAGACCGCCGCCTACCCGATGGCCGATGACCCGTTCGCCGACCCGCCCGTCCAGCTCGCCCAGTCCAAGCTGGAGGCGCTGGGCGTCAAGACGGTGTACTCCAAGATCTTCCCGGCGGAGGTGGCGGCCTACACGCCCGCCGCTGACCAGGTCGCCGGGAAGGCCCCGGACCTGGTGGTGCTCGGCTCGACCGACGTGCCGACCGTCGGCGCGTTCATGCAGGCCTTCGAGCAGCAGCACTACGTGCCGAAGATGTTCATCGCGGCGGCCGGCCCGGACCAGGGCGCGGACTTCACCAAGGCCGTCGGGGCGGGCAACGCGACCGGAGTAATGGTGCCCAACGGCTGGTACCCGTCGTACGCCAACCCCGACAGTCAGGCCATGGTCAAGGAGTACGTCGCGCAGTACGGCGGCACCGCCTCGGACGTCAACGCCGACGTCGCCGAGGCGTACGCGGTCGGCCAGATCGCCGCCCAGGCGATCACCGCGACCGGCGGCACCGACAACGGCAAGATCATCACCTACCTGCACCAGGCCACCAGCTTGACCAGCGTGCAGGGACCGGTGAAGTTCGACAGCCTGGGCGGCAACACCGCCGCGGCCGCGTTCATCTTCCAGTGGCAGAAGGGCGGCACCTACTCCCAGGTCCTCCCGCTCGGCTCGCCGGGATCCGTCTCCATCCTCGCCACCAAGCCGGCCTGGACCAAGTAGGAGTCAACGTCCCCGAGGCCGGCCCCTGGCACAGGGGCCGGCCCCTTTCACCCCAGGGGACCCCGGGAAACAACCGGGGATCCCCGCCCCTGGGGCCTCACCGACCAGGACGGAGCACCAACTACATGGCGCGGGAACTAATTCACGCCATCGTCGACGGGATACTCACCGGGGGCGTGTACGCGCTCATGGCCGTCGGCCTGACGCTCATCTTCGGCGTCCTCGACATCATTAACATCGCCCAGGGCGTCCTGGTCATCCTGGGCGCCTACCTTAGCTACAGCCTGTCCACCAGGGCGCACATCGACCTGTTCACCGGGCTGCTGATCACGATCCCCGTCATGTTCATCATCGGCGTGGTGATCCACTGGGCGTTCATCAGGCGGCTGCGCGGCACCGAGCGGACCTCGATGACCCTGCTGGTCACCTACGCCGTGGCGCTGATCATCGAGGGCATCCTCTACAAGGCCTACGGTGCCGACGACGTGCAGCTGCAGGCCTCCTACACCACCTCAAGCGTGCACATCTTCGGCTTCTACCTGCCCTGGATCTTCATCTACGGGTTCATCGTGGCGGTATGCCTCGTGGTGGCGCTCTACCTGCTGCTGTACCGGACCCGGCTCGGCCGCAGCGTCCGGGCCACCATGCAAGACGAGAACGCCGCCCGGCTCGTGGGCATCGAGGTGAACCGCGTCGCCGCGCTCACATTCGGCATCGGCGTGGCGGTCACCGCCGTCGGCGGCATGTTCTTCGGAGCGACCAACGCCTTCAACCCCAACAGCGGCTATGACCTCATCTCCCGGCTGCTGGCGATCATCATCCTCGGCGGGCTGGGCAGCATCGGCGGCGCGCTCGCGGCGTCGGTGTTCATGCTGACCCTGGAGTCCGTCGTGACCATCTGGCAGCCAACCTGGGCGATCGCGGTCTTCTACGCCGCGCTGGTGCTGGTCCTGCTCATCCGCCCGACTGGGTTCCTCGGCCGGAAGGCGGTGCGAGCCCAGTGACCCGCGACAGTCGCCCATGGCTCGTTCGGGCTTTCCTGCTTGTCCTGCTGGTCGCGGCGGCGGTCGCCTTCCCCAAGGTGTTCACCAACCCGGCGGTCACCAACTATGGCGTCCTGGCGCTCATCTTCGTGACCGTGGCCAGCGCGTGGAACATCTTCTCCGGCAACTCCGGCTACATCTCGCTGGGCCACGCCGTGTTCTTCGGCAGCGGCGCGTACGCCATGGGCATCGCCGCCAGGGACTGGAACGTCCAGGGCACCACGGTGTTCGCCTTGCTGCCGCTCGCCGCCGTCGTCGGCGCGGTGATCGCGGTGGTCTTCGGGCTGATCGCGCTGCGGGTACGGCGGCACACGTTCATCGTGATCACCATCGCCGTCTTCTTCATCTTCCAGCTGGCGGCGTTCAACCTGCGGTCCTTGACCGGCGGGTCGGCCGGGCTGAACTCCCCGTTCCTCAACTGGCCGTCATCGGGGTACAACACGCCCTTCTACTACATCGCGCTGGCGTTCGCGGGCGCGACGATCGCCATCGCCGTCGCCGTCCGCCGGTCCCGGTTCGGCCTGCAATTGCGGGCCATCAGGGACGATGAGGACCGGGCGCGCGGCCTTGGCGTCCGCGCGATGCGGGTCAAGCTCACCGCGTTCGTGCTGTCCGGCGCGATCACCGCCATGATCGGATCCATCTGGTTCTACTACATCAACCAGGTCGAGCCGCAGACCGGCTTTGACCCGTTGTTCGACTTGCTGGTCGTGCTGATGGCGTTCCTTGGCGGGTACGGCTCCATCACCGGGCCGGTGCTCGGCGCGCTCATCATCGAGCCGGGCACGCTGTGGCTGAACACCCAGCCCCAGTTCTCCGGCGGGTACCTGAGCGAGATCCTGCTCGGCGCGGTCTTCTTGGTCATCGTGCTGTTCGTGCCGCGCGGCATCGTCCCGACGGGCGGCGAGTGGATCACCCGGCTGCGAACCCGGGGCCGCCCGGCCGTGGTTCCGGTCGCGGCGGGTGCCGCCACCGCGGGATCAGCCGGGGGGGCGGCGGCGGCCAGCGCCGCGTCCCCGGCCGGCGCCACCGCCGACGCCCCGCCGGCGTCGCGCGCGAGCAAGGGAGGTGCCCGGTGACCGCCGTGCTGCGCACCGAGGGGATCAAGAAGGCCTATGGCGGCGTCCAGGCGCTGAACGGCGCCGGCATCTCCGTCGACGAGGGAACGATCGCGGGCCTCATCGGGCCGAACGGATCCGGCAAGACGACGCTGTTCAATGTCATCACCGGGTACGACCGGGCTGATGAGGGGCAGGTGCACTTCGCCGGCCAGGTCATCACCAACGCGGCACCGGACAAGGTGTTCGCCGCCGGGCTCGGCCGGACCTTTCAGCTCACCCGGATCTTCCCCCGGCTGACCGTGCTCGAGAACATGCTGGTGGCCGCCCAGCACAAGCGGCAACAGCGGCACACCGTGCGGCAGCGCGCGATGGACCTGCTGGAGTTCGTCGGCATCGACCGGCACGCGGGCCTGCTGGCTGGCTCGCTGTCCTACGGGCAGCGCAAGCTGCTGGAGCTCGCCTACGTGCTCGTCGCCGACCCGGCGGTGATCTTGCTCGACGAGCCGGCCGGCGGGGTGAACCCGACGCTGATCAACCTCATCGCCGACCGCATCCGCGAGCTGAACTCCCAGGGCAAGACGTTCCTCATCGTCGAGCACAACATGGAGTTCGTGATGGGCCTGTGCTCCACCATCACCGTGCTGGAGTCCGGAGCGGCCGTGGTGAGCGGCCCGCCGGAGATGATCCGCAGCGACAAGCGCGTGCTGGACGCCTACCTCGGCGCTGATCTTGAAGAGGAGGAGCCCGATGAGTGAGGCAGCGCTCGCCCTGGATGGCGTGGTGGCCGGCTACGGCGGCGGCGACGTGCTGCGCGGCGTGACCTTCGAGGTCCCGGCGAACCAGATCACCTGCGTCGTCGGCCCGAACGGGGCTGGCAAGTCCACGCTGATGAAGGCGATCAGCGGGCTGCTCAGGCCGCGCCTGGGCACCGTCGCCCTGAACGGGGAGAAGCTCACCGGCAAGTCGCCCCGCCAGATCCTCAAGCTGGGCGTCGTCCAGGTGCCGCAGAACCACAGCCTGTTCAAGGACATGACGGTCCGGGAGAATATCGACCTCGGCGGCTACATCCTGTCCGACCGTGCGCAGGTGGCCAAGCGGATCGACGCCGTCTTCGACCTGTTCCCCCAGGTCAGGGAGTGGGCTGGCAAGCGCGCAGGCGAGCTGTCGGGCGGCCAGCAGCGCCTGGTGGAGTTCGCGCGCGCCCTCATGCTGGACCCGGCCCTGATCCTGCTGGACGAGCCCTCCATGGGCCTGTCCCCGCTGGTGCTGAAGTCCGTCTTGGACGCCGCCAGGCAGATGAACGCCAACGGCGCCACCATCTTGCTGGTCGAGCAGAACGCGAGGGCCGGCCTCAAGCTCTCCCATCGCGGCGTCGTCATGGAAAACGGCGTCGTCCGCCTGACCGGCACCGGCACCGAAGTCCTCAACCACCCCGAGATAGGCGAGCTCTACCTAGGCGGTGCCTCCAAGACCACCACGTGAGGCGCCCCCGTCCCCCGGCCCCCTTAGCGGGCCGGCGGGCCGGGGCCGCCCGCGTGGCTACGCGGCGGGGCCCCGCGGGGGCTAGAACAGGGCCGTGAACTCGCAGATCTCGCGTGCCCATTCCT
>JAICUO010000111.1 GCA_025935815.1 Streptosporangiaceae bacterium | reverse complement strand
TGGTGTGCGCCCGATGCCCGCGAGCCTAGTTAGCACTGCGACGGCGTCCCGGGTCATGACGGCGTCCAAAATACGCGGCATATCCGATTCACTCGCCAGGTGGGCAGCCCCCCTGAGCCCCGGCCCGCCGCGAGTGCCGTGAGTTATGCCGCGATACGCGGCATAACTGACGGCACTCGCGGCGGGCCGGGGCTCAGGGGGGCTGCCCGCCTGGCGAGTGAATCGGATATGCCGCGTATTTTGGACGCCGTCATGACCCGGGACGCCGTCGTAGTGCTAACTAGGCTCGCGGGCATCGGGCGCACACCAGGCGGGCCGGGGCAGTAGCCTGTGCGGCATGGAGGACACCGAGTTCTACGCGGACGAGGACAGCCGGGTCGAGGTTGAGATCACCTATGACACGTCCGCCGCGCCGCACAAGGCCGACGAGCCTTACCTGTACGTGATGTATGACGCCGCGAAGCCGGCGGCGGGCAAGCTGTACTTCACCCAGGCGGAGTGGGACGCGTTCGTGCTCGGGGTGAAGGACGGCGAGTTCGACCTCGACGAGGATGGCAACTTGCCGCCCGTCCCTGACGACCAGCGGGCTCCGGAGGACGACGAGGCGGGCGGGCAGCCGGAAGGCTAGCAGGCGCCGGAATCCCAATTCGCTAGCTTCCACAGTCCGGATATTTCCGGTTACGCTGCCGGCATGGCCCCCCCACCGCGGCAAGACCCTGTCCTCGACTCGCGGCGGTTCGGCCGCACGCCATTCGCATTCCAGCTTGGGCTTATCGCCTGCTCCCTGATAGCAATCCTCATCCTCGTCATCATTGTGCTGCAGCGGGGCCCGGCTCCCGCGCTGGTCGGCCTGCTGCTGGCGATGCTTCCCATTCCGCTGATCCTGGCGCTGATATTGCTGCTGGACCGGCTGGAGCCGGAGCCGCGGGCGCTGCTAGCCGCCATCTTCGGGGCGGGCGCGGGGGTTGCCGCGATCATCATCGTGCTGGGCCGCCTCACCAACAGCGCCGCCATCGCGATCCCCGAGCTCGGCTCGCATGCGGGCCGCACGGTCAGCATCGGCGTTGGGGCGGCGATCGGCGGTGCGGTCATCGCGGAGTCACTCAAGGGCCTGGTCCTTCTCGCGCTGCTGCCATCGCGGCGCACCGAGATCGACGGCGCGCATGACGGGGTCGTGTACGCGAGCATGGTCGGCCTCGGGTTCGCGCTGGCGGCCAACGTCTACGCGTACACGGTGGCCTGGAACGCGGGCGCGGGCGCGATAGGGGAGGAGTTCGCGCGCCGCGGGATCTTCAGCCCAATGTTCCAGGCGCTGTTCACGTCGATGACCGGGCTTGGCATCGCCTACGCGGCCGCCCGCCGGGGGAGGACCGGGTACTGGGCGATCGCGCTCGGCTGGGTCGGCGCCGTCGCGCTGGCCGCGCTCTGGGACCACTCCGTGGCGTTCACCGGGGCGGACCTGGCGCTGACCTTCGCCATCTTGATCGCCGCGGTCCTGGTGCTGTCCGGCATCGTCGTCGCCGACCGGCGGCGCGTCGTGGCCATGATCCACAGCTTCCTACCGCAGTACTCAGCGACGGGACTGGTATCCCGCGTTGACGTTGAGATGCTGGCCAGCCTGCGGCTGCGCCGCCTGGGCCGGCAGTGGGCCAGGCTCAACATCGGCCCGGCGGGCGTCCGCGCGATGATCCAGTACCAGCTCGCCGCGACCGAGCTGGCGATGGCGGGCAACCGCAACCGCCAGGGTCGGCTCACCCCCGAGCGCTTTGCCCAGCACCGGGACGACTCCCTGTCGCTCATGCGAGCCGCCGTCGACGCGATCCGCGCCCACGAGCAGCTTTACCCGCCCCCTTGGGTCGGCGAGGCCCCCTCCGCCTTCGTCCGCCCGGTTGTACCGGACCTCTGATGGTCTTACCAGAGGGCGCCCTGCGGGACCGCGCTGAGCGCGCCCTCGTGGCGGAGCAGCCATTCCTTGCGCTCTACGCCCCAGCCGTAACCGGTCATCGAGCCATCCGCGCCGATCACCCGGTGGCACGGGATGATGATCGAGATCGGGTTCTTGCCGTTCGCCAGGCCGACGGCCCGGGAGGCGAGCAGTGACTTGCCGAGCGCCAGCGCGATCTCCCCGTAGCTGATGGTCACCCCGAACGGGATGCGGGTGAGCTGCGCCCACACCGCCAGCTGGAACGGCGAGCCTTGCGGCGCCATGGGCAGGTCGAAGTCGGTGCGCACCCCGGCGAAATACTGCTCCAACTGCTTCTCCGCCGCTGGGAAGGCGCCCTCGCGGCGGATCCACAGCGGCTGGACGGTCGCCGACCGGTCACCGGCGTCCAGCAGGTACAAGCCGGTCAGGGCCTGGTCATCCCCGGTCAGCGCGAGCCTGCCGACGGGAGAGTCCACGATGTCGTACCCGACCGCGGCCGGCCCTCGGCCAGCCCGGGCCACGCTCGCCGCGGGCAGGAATGGCGTGCTCATGAGTTCTCCTTCACATCTACTGTTCAAGTGTGGCCCACAGGTGGTGGACGGCGTACGAGCGCCAGGGGCGCCAGGAGCCGGGGCCGTCCGCCGAGACGCCATCGGGGTGCCCGAGTTGCCTGAGCGCCCGGATCACGCCGGCGTCGGTTGCCAGGAACGCGTCCGGTTCCGACAGCGCCCGCATCCGGATGTAGCCCGCCGTCCACGGGCCGATGCCGGGCAGCGCGAGCAGTCGCGCGGTCTCCCGCTCCCGGTCCGCGCCGGGATGGAGCGCCACGTCCCCGGCGGCGAGCGCGGTGGCCAGGCCGACGAGGGTATTCGCGCGCGACCGGGGCACGTGCAGGACGTCCGTGGCCAGCGTCGCCGGGTCCGCCCCCGCGAGCGTCGCCACGTCGGGGAAGCAGTGGGTCAGCGTACCGCTGGGGACCGCGAGCGGCTTGCCGTAGGCGGCCACCAGCCGCGCGCCGAGCGTGCGAGCCACCGACACGGAGACCTGCTGGCCGAGGACGGCGCGGATCGCCAGCTCATCGCCGTCCACGCTGCCGGGGGAGCGCCGGCCGGGGCAGGCCGCGGCCAGCTGCCCCAGGACGGGATCGGCCGCCAGGTGCGCGGTGACCGCTTCGGGGTCGGCGTCCAGGTCCAGCAGCCGCCGGCATCGCTGCACGGCCGCCGTCACGTCCCGCAGGTCCGTCAGCTCCAGGTCGCATTCGATGTAGGCGGCGTCCCGGCGCTTCGCCCCGCCATCCGCGGGGGCGGGGCGCAAGGACAGGATCCCGGGCCCGTTAGGCAGGAATATGGCCCTTCGGTAGGTCCGGTCCTGGATTTCCTCGACACCGGGAATCGCTCGCGTGGCGAGGAAGCCGAACAGCCGGCCCGCGTCGATCGGCGGCCGGTAGGGGAGCCGCAGCCGGATTATTCCCGGCGGCGGCTGCGGCGCCTGGCGCGCGGCCTGCTCGCGCAGCCGGGTCGGCGGGGTGTCGAAGACCTCCAGCATCGTGGCGTTGAACTGGCGGATGCTCGCGAAGCCGGCCGCGAACGCGATGTCGCCCATCGGCAAGGTGGTCGTCTCCACGAGGATCCGCGCGGTCTGGGCGCGCTGCGCGCGCGCCAGCGCCAGCGGGCCCGCGCCGAGCTCGCTGGTGAGCAGGCGACGGACCTGGCGCTGCTCGTAGCCGAGGCTCTTGGCCAGTCCCGCAACGCCGTCCCGGTTGATTACGCCGTCGGCGATGAGCCGCATCGCCCGGGCGGTGATATCGGCGCGGATGTTCCACTCCGGGGATCCCGGTGAGGCGTCCGGGCGGCAGCGCTTGCAGGCCCGGAAGCCCGCCTGCTGCGCCGCGGCCGCCGTGAGGTAGAAGCGGACATTCTCCCGCTTGGGCGTGATGGCCGGGCAGGACGGGCGGCAGTAGATGCCCGTGCTCGTCACGGCGGTGAAGAACACGCCGTCGAACCGGGCGTCCTTGCTGGCGGCCGCGTGATAGCGCTGCTCGTCGTCCATGGGTTCCAGCCTGCCGCGCTCCGGCGCGGAAGGCTAGCGGAAATCGGACAGGAAAGGCGACTGTCTCGCGTGATGGCCAGGTGCGGGGTGGTTGCCGCATCGCCCTCGGTGGGGACGTTATGACCATGCATCCTGATTTGGCGGATGGTACTACGCTGGGCGGCGATGATCCTTGGCTGATATGTCCGGGCTGGAGTGTGTTTTGGCAGGTCAGCGCCTTAGCAGGCGAGTGCGGCTCGGGTTCGGGACGGCCGCGGCGGGGGTCGCGGTCATCTTGAGCGGGTGCAGCGCGGCAGCGCTCGGCGTCGGCAGCGGTGGGATCCCCGGCAGCCACGCGGGTGCCGGTAGCTCCGGTGGCAAGGGCGGCATCGTCGATGGCGCGGGCGGCGCGCCCGGGCACGGTACGCGGCAGGCGGGCATCGCCGGGCGTCCCCTCGCCGGCCTGGTGGTGGGGATTGACCCCGGGCACAACGGCGGCAACTCCACCCACCAGGCGATCATCGACCGCCAGATCTGGAACGGCCGGGCGTGGGAGAACTGCAACACCACGGGGACCGCTACCGATAACGGCTACACCGAGGCCCAGTTCAACTTCCAGGTCGCCGTGGACCTGCGGGCCGACCTCACCGCGGCCGGCGCCCGCGTCGTCATGACGCGCGCCGCCAACAACGGCGTCGGCCCCTGCGTGAACCAGCGCGCGGCCATCATGAACGACGCGCACGTGAACGCGGCGATCGCCATCCACGCCGACGGCGGCCCTCCCGATGGCCGGGGCTTCGCGATCCTGGAGCCGATCGCTGATGGCGCCAACAACGCGGTGATCGGGCCGTCAGGCCTGCTCGGCGCCGACATCCGGGCGGCGCTGCTGGCCAGGACGGCGATGCCCCCGAGTAACTACGACGGCGTCAACGGCCTCAAGGCCCGTGACGACCTGGCCGGGCTCAACCTCACCCAGGTGCCAACGGTCCTCATCGAGGTCGGCAACATGCGCAACGCCACGGACGCGAGCCTGCTGATATCCGCGCCGTTCCAGCAGCAGGTCGCCCGCACGCTGACCACCGCCATAATCAGCTTCCTCCAGTGAATTGGCTGAGCAGCCCGCGGTCGCGTCAGCCTTTCCCATTTCCTCGCTTACACGCGCCAGAAATCGTAAGGATCACCGCCCGGGCGGAATCCCGCGGCCTCCACGATGTCGACTGCCAGCTTGAACCGGTCGCCGACCCGGCGCGGCACGTGCGCGTCGCTGCCGAACGACACCGCCCGCCCGCCAGACTCCCGCCACCAGGTGATCAACTCGACCGACGCCAGCGGCGTCCGGGTGTTGAACTCGATCACCCGCCCCGACGCGGCCAGCGCGCGCATGACCGTCCGGTACTCCTCCTCGAACGGCTTCTCCTGGTACAGGTGCGGACCAGCGGGCCAGTAACGGCGCGGGAAGTCCGGGTGCGCCAGGATCTCGAACAGGTCGCTGCCCTCGATCAGGTGCAGCAACTCGGTGAAGTAGCAGCGCATCGCCTCGTCGGAGGGCATGTGGCCGAACAGCGCGTCGGCGGAGATCAGCTTGCCCCGGTACGGGACCGCGTGCAGCGAGCCGAGCACGCGCTCCCAGGAATGCCCGCGGATGATCGCGGCGGCACTCCCGGCGAACAGGTGCGACTCGCCCGCCTCGACCCCTGCCATGACCCGCAAGGAGGAAAAGCGCTCCCGGCACTCCGCGATCCCGGCCTGGTAGCCGGCCACGTCCAGCGGCTTGATCCGGTTCCACCAGCGGGCATCCGCCGCGATCCCGGTGATCGCGTCGCCAGGGCCGCCGGAGCTGAACTCCAGGTGCTCGGTGAACGCGATCGACGGCAAGCCGAGCGCCAGCGCCTGCTCGCAACTGCGGATCATCGACGCCTCGGGGGACGTGTCGTAGGACCATTCCGAATGCACGTGATTATCCGCAGGCAGCACGAGCACGATTGTTTCATGCATGGGCGCTTTGCCTGGCTGGCAGGGTGTACCGCCGGCCCGGCCCGGGCAGGCCAGGGGCGGACCGGGACCCGGGTCGCCGGGGCGGGTGCGGCGTGGTAGCCGGGATTACCAGGTGTCGCGGGCCGGGGCGGACGTGATGACGTACACCTCGCTAGAGCGCGGCGGAGGCGGCGAGCTTGGCCCGCCCGGAGCGGTTGCCCCGCCTTGCTCAGGCGCGCTCACCGGACCTCCTGCCGCGCCCGGCGCGCTGGCCGGCGGGTCATCATCGCCGATGGCCGCGGGCAGGGCTGCCGTCCCGCGCTTGGACTTGACGAGCCGAGCCCAGCGGTCCTCCCAGTCGGAGACATCGCCATCGCAGGCCTGGACGTAGGCGATGAGCACCGGCAGCGTGGGCAGCCGCAGGCCGCCGGCCGCCGACGCTAGCGTTCGCATCGTGTAGTGCGACTTTTCCGCCATGTCGGGGTAGTCCAGTTCCGCCTTGGCCCGTAGTACGCGCAGGTCCCGGGCGAACGCGGCGACATTGTCGGCCTCGATCGCGATAGGCCCGCTCTTCGCGGCGGCGGGCGGCTCGGCGGGCAGCGCCGAGTCACGCTGCTTGATGACCGTGCCCTGCACCCGGCTGAAGCTGCCGGTGCCCGGCGCGCGGAAGCTGCCGGTGGGCGGGGGACGGAAGCTGCTCGTGTGGGCGCCTGGCTGCCCGGCGCCACCGGGCGGTGGGACGGAGTATTCGGGGAATCCGGCGAACGGGCCCGGTCCCGGCCACTGCTGGCCGGGCGGCCCCGGGGGCTGGCCCGGTACGGCCCGCTCGCCGCCCGGAACCGGGCCGCCCGGCGGGTAGGTGGCGCCTCCCGGGTACGGGTCGCCTTGCTGGGGGCCTGGAGGGTACGCGCCCCCCGGGTAGGGCGCGCCCTGGTAGAAGCCGCCTGGCTGCTGGCCGCCGGGATAGGGGCCAGCGCCGTAAGGCCCGCCCGGCTGTGGCCCGCCCGGCTGTGGCCCGCCCGGGCCGCCGAATCCCTGGGGGCCAGGCCCCGGCTGTCCGGGCCCGAACCCTCCCGGGGGGAACGGTCCCTGCTGTCCCGGCGGGTAGGGCCGGGGCGGGTACGGGTCGCCAGGGTACTGGCCCTGCACGTACGGGTCCTGAGGATGGTAAGGCTGGCTCGCGGTATAGGGGGCCTGCCCATACGGGCCCGGCGCGGGCTGGCCCTGCTCATAGGGAGCCTGGGCGCGTCCGCCGGGTGCAGGACCTGAGCCGTACTGCCCGCCGTCATACGGTTGCCCGTACGGGTCCGGGCCGGGCGGCGGTGCCCCGTAGGACGGTTGCCCGTACTGCCCGGGCACGTGCGGCGGGGATCCGTTGGGCATGGGCCCGCGCTGCCCCGGACGGTAGGCCGCCTGCTCTGGCCCAGGGCCATACGGGGCGTCGGTCATGCCCGCGTGCCCGGCGGTACCAGGAGCATGCGGGATGCCTGACCCGAATCGCGAGCCGGGCGGCGGCGCGGCCTCGTAGGGATTGCTGCCCTGGGGGTACTGCTGGCGTTCGGCGTGAGGCCCGTGCTGGCTCATGCCCGGCCCGCGCTGGCCGGCTGCCTGGGCCTGGGCCTGGGCCTGCGGATCCTGGGCCGGCCCGTGACGAGGCGGCGCCTCGCCCGGCCCGTACCGTGCCCCCGATCCGCCTCCCGGGGTCCGGGGTGTCCCTGGGGGGGCTGAGGGCCGGGGTGTCCCTGGGGACGAACTGCTGCCGGGTGCGCCCCGGGGGACTCGGACGTCACCGCGGAGGTCGCTCCGAAGGTCACCTCCGGCGGATGCTCCGTTCGCCCCGCCCGGGGTGAACGGCCCCGGTCCTGGTTGCCTGGGGCCGCCCTGACCGCCCGCGTGCGGGCCGGGGGCGTTCTGGCGCGGACCTGGCTGACCCTGCCTCGGCGGCTCGCCGGGCCGGTAGCCGCCCGGCTCGGGCCTGGTCGGGCGAGGTCCGGGAGCCTGGGGACCCGGCGGGAAGGCGGGGTGGTCCAGGGGTTCGCCGGGCGCGAAGGCGGACGGCTCCCCAGGGCGGACCCGGGGCGTGCCGCCCGGCCGGGGGCGTGGTCCCGCCGGGCGCGGTCTCGCGCCTGCCGATGGCCGCGCCCGGCCGTTACCTGGGGGCATGTCCTCGGGCCGCTGCCACGGGCGGCTGGCGGCGGCCATGGGGTCGCGGGGTGCCTGGCGGAACGGACGCGGAGGCGGGCCGGGGCGCTGCATGCCAGGTACACCTGCCTTCTCATCGGGAGCGCCGCGCGGGGGTCGGCTGTCACCCCGGACGCCACCTCGGCTGTCACCGCGTACGTCGCCCCGGCTGTCACCGCGTACGTCGCTTCGGATGTCATTGCGTGGGTTCCCGCCGCCGGGAGGTCGCGGCATGCCGCGCTCGGGGCGTGTCCGCGGCGGGTTGAGGGGGATGTCAGCCGGGCGCGGACGGGCGTCGGCGCGAGAAGGACTCCCAGCGGCGTAGCGGTAGCCCGGGTCGACCGGATACGGCTCGGCGTCCATGTAGGCGGAGTCCAGGTGCGCCGCCTCCGGTGAGCGTCGCCCGTCGCGGGTCCCGTAGTCCGGGCGGTCGAAGTCGCGATCGTCAAAGCCTCGGTCATGAGCGCTCCGGCTGGCGCGATCCCGGCCCCGGGCGGGCGGGCCGTCGCCGTACGAGTCGTCAGGGTACCCCTCGGCCTCTGGGGGCGCGGCGGCCGAGGCCCGGCCTCGCGTGCCCCGGCCGGGGCCGCTGCCTGGACGTTTCACCCGGCACCTCCTGGACACTGCGCCATGCCGCACACTCCCCATGACGAGTGTAGGCCGCAGGACCCCTGCCAGCGGGGCCGACGGATAAATGGCCTGATTCGATGGAGATTTATTTTGCCGGGAAGGGGCGGCGTTTCAGAAGGTATTCGGGCTGTACCGGAGCGAGGCAGGAGGACTACGCTGGGAGGTGAAGCGAGCGCTTTCGCCCGTGTCATATGGCCTTGCGCGCTTTCTCGCGAGGAGCGGGACGTCGCGCGATCAACGCCCCCGGAGCGGCCATGACCGCATGGATCGTCTGGCTGATTGTGGCGGCCGTGCTCGGCGTCGCCGAGCTGCTGACGACCACGTTCGCGCTTGGCATTCTCGCGATCGCTGCCCTGGTCGCGGCCGGCGTCGGGGCGGCGCACCTAGGGCTGCCCCTCCAGCTGACCGCCTTCGTCGTCGCGTCGGGCGCGGGCCTGGGCTTCGTCTTGCCGGTCGCCCGGCGGCACGTCCGGCAGCCACCGCTGCTGCGGACCGGGTCCGCGGCGCTCGTTGGCCGGTCCGCCCGGGTCCTGGAAGAGGTCAGCGGCGACAGCGGCATGGTCCGCATTGGCGGCGAGGTGTGGTCCGCCCGCTCCTACGACGAGACCCTGGTCATCCCGGCCGGACAGACCGTCGACGTCCTGCAAATAGAGGGCGCGACCGCCCTCGTCTATCCACGGGAGTAAGGGTCATGTGGATCGCGGAGCTTGTGATAGCGGCGGTAATAGCCTTGGTCGTCCTGCTGACGGTGATGCGGTCAGTCCGCATCGTGCCGCAGGCCCGCGCGCGCAACGTGGAGCGCTTCGGCCGGTACCGCAAGACGCTGGAGCCGGGGATGAACTTCATCGTCCCGTTCGTCGACCGGGTCAAGCCGCTGATCGACTTGCGCGAGCAGGTGGTGTCGTTCACCGGGCAGTCGGTCATCACCGAGGACAACCTGGTCGTGCAGATCGACACGGTGCTGTTCTTCCAGGTGACCGACCCGAGGGCGGCGGACTACGAGATCGTCGACTACATCGGCGCGATCGAGCAGATCACGGCGACCATGCTCCGGTCGGTCATCGGCTCGATGGACCTTGAACAGACGCTCACCTCGCGAGACAAGATCAACACGCTGCTGCGCGGCGTGCTGGACGACGCCTCCGGCAAGTGGGGGATCCGGGTCACGCGGGTGGAGATCAAGGCCATCGACCCGCCGAAGTCGGTCAAGGACGCGATGGAGAAGCAGATGCGGGCCGAGCGAGAGAAGCGGGCCACGATCCTCACCGCCGAGGGCGTCCGGCAGGCGTCGATCCTCACCGCCGAGGGCGAGAAGCAGTCGGCGATCCTGCGCGCCGAGGGTGCCAAGCAGTCGGCCATCTTGCGGGCCGAGGGCGAGGCAACGGCGATCGCGCAGGTCTTCCAGGCGGTCCACGAGAACGACCCGGACCCCAAGCTGCTCGCCTACCAGTACCTGCAGACGTTGCCTCAGCTGGCGGCGGGCGCCGGGAACACGTTCTGGGTTATCCCCAGCGAGATGACAAGCGCGCTCAAGGCCGTGACCTCAGCGTTCAGCGGTAGCTCACCCGACTCCGCGCCGCAGGCCGACACAGCCGCCAACTCGGCGGCGGCGTCCCCTCCGGCGCTCGCTGATCACGCCGCTGCCCCCAGCGCCGCCGTCTCGTCACAGCGGCCACAGCAAGGCCTTCCCACCTCGCCGGCCGTCTCGGCCCTGCCCGCCCTGCCAGCCACGTCTGTCGCGCAAGCCCCGAACGGTGAAGCGCGTCCCGGGCAAGACGCCGACCCGCACTGAGGAACGCGCGCCGGCGTCCGGAGTCGCTCTAGCGGAGCAGGATCAAGATCGTGCCGACGATGCACATGATCGCCGCGATAAGCGCCGCGATGCCCGCCCCGTAGGGCAGGGCCGCCCGCCGGGCCGTGATGCTCCGGCGGGCGGCGCGCACGGCCGGCGGGGACGCCGGCGCTGGTCCGCTGCCAGGACCGGCGTCCGGCTCGCTGATCGCCGGCCCCGCCACTGACGCGGCCGCCCCTGGCCCCGCCGCCGCACCTGACGCCGCGGCGACCCCTGAAGCCGCGGCGACCCCTGAAGCTCTGGAGGCGCTGGCGGCCCCGGCGGTGGCCGGGTTAGCTGCTCCTGGCGCGGCAAGCCCCTGGGCGGCAGGCGCCAGCCGTGACGGCGATCTCGCCGGGGACTGCTGCGCCGGGATCGTCGCCTCCGGCGTCTCGGCTGCGGCCCTGGTGATCGCGGCCAGGATCCGCCGCTGATCCTCGGGATCGACGGGCGGGGAGTTGTACGCGGCCTGCGCGCCTGCTTCGGCTAGGGACGAGCATCCCGCGGGCCGGGCCGGCAGGTGCAGCGACGTCGCGGGCGAGCCGGTGACCGACCGCCAGCGCTCTTCCCACTCCGCCAGCCCCGCGCCGCAGCCGCGGACGTAGGCCGACAAGACTGGCAGCTCGGGTAGCCCGGGACCGATCTCGGCGGCCACGATGACATCGTGCGGGTAGTGGGCGCGAGCCGCGAGATCCGCTGACTCAAGGCCCGCCTCGCTGCGCAGCTGGCGCAACTCCCGCCGGAATCGGGTGGCGTCATCCGCCCTGACGTAAGCGCGTTTCCCGTCACTAGGCTGCGTCTTACCGCTAGCCTGCGCCATGCCATCGACCTCTGCCCCGCGGGGTTCCACCCGTATGGCCCCTTCCCCTCAAGAATCCACCCGGCTCGCTGGACCCGCTGGATAGGCACGGCTCTCACCGTTCCCTTCCAGCCAGGGATCAATTCGCAGGTTATCGTGTCCAGCTCATCGCTACGGCTATCTCTGCACTTTCGGATGCACGTGCCGCCGCACGCGTGCCTCCTGTGAAGGAATGTGGCAAGAGAGGCGGTCTGCCTGGCCGACGGCAGCGTTCATCCATGCAGCGTTCATCCATGCGGTGTTCAGCCATGCAGGGCCAGGCCAATCGTGAATGCCAGGCCGAACGCCAATTGCAGTCGCCCGGTCTGCCCCAGCGTCGCGATCAGCGCCGGGCCGGCCGCGCCGCCGCGCACCGCCCTGGCCGGCGCGAGTGCCAGTGGCAGCGCCGCCAGCATGAGCAGCGCGAACGGCCGGGCTGGCGCGATGGCCAGCGCCACCGCGAACGGCAGCACCAAGAACGCCAGGTACACCACGCGGCTGCGGGCGTCGCCGATGCGGACCGCCAGCGTGCGCTTGCCCACATCGACGTCGGACCCGATGTCGCGCAGGTTGTTGACCATCAGCAGCGCGCACGACAGCAGGCCCGCCGGGATGGCCGCGAGTAGCCCCAGCCAGCTCAGCGACTCCATCTGAACGTATGCGGTGCCGGCCACGGCAGCCACGCCGAAGAACACGAACACCGAGACCTCGCCGAATCCCCGGTACCCGTACGGGTGCTTTCCCCCGGTGTAGAACCAGGCGGCGAGCACGCACGCGGCGCCGCCCACGGCCAGCCACCAGGAGGTGACGGCGGCGAGCACCAGCCCGGCCGCGCAGGCGAGACCGAAGCAGCCGAACGCGGCCAGCTTCACCTGCCTCGGTGGCGCCAGCCCCCAGCCGACCAGCCGCACCGGGCCGACTCGCTTTCCGACGGCGTCGGTGCCGCGGACGCCGTCGCTGTAGTCATTGGCGAAGTTCACCCCGACCTGCAGTGCCAGCGCGACCAGAAGCGCCAGGACGGCCCGCCAGGCCGAGAACTTGCCATAGCCGATCGCGACACCCGTGCCGATCATGACCGGGACGACGGCAGCTGGAAGGGTCCGCGGCCGGGTCCCGGCCAGCCACTCACGCGCATTCGCCACCCGGAAATCTTACGCGGGCGCGGGACTGAGCCTCGTATGGAGGCGGACTACGGGCACCTCGACGCCCATGTCCAGGTTCATCTGGCTGCCATCGGGCGCCCAGCCCGCCGCCGTGAGGAAGGCCACCCGCTCGGTGTCGCCCGCGAGCACCCACGTGGAGACCGTCTGGAAGCCGTCCTCGGACAGCGTGTCGGCGGCGGAGTGCAGCAGTCGCTCCGCGTGCCCGTCATCAGCCCCCGGCTGGACGTGCAGCTCGTAGAGCTCCGCGTCGGTCCCCGGCCATCGGTCCGCATCGGTGGCCGGGCCGACCGAGGCGAACCCGGCCGGCTCGCTGATGGCCCCGGCGACGTACGCGACCAGCACCTTGTGGCGGCTCGTCGGAGGGCTGACGATGGCTTCCGCCCAGCGCTCGCCAAACCCCGCCACCGAGGCGTCGTCCGACAGCGCCTCTACCACTTCTTCGGGAATCATCTCGCCGATGGTTGCCCGCCAGCTCGCCACCTGGATGCTAGCCAGCCTGGCCGCGTCCGCCGCCCGCGCGGCCCGCACGAAGCCGGCCGCGCCCGGCCGCGCGTCGCTTCCCGGAGCGCTTCCTGACGCGTCCATGCTCCCGGGCACGCTCGTCACCCGCCGTTCGCCAGCAGCGACACGTCCCGCGCCGCGCCCGTCGACGCGGACGTCGCCAGCGCGGCGTACACCTGCAGGGCGGGGCTGACCGCACGCTCGCGATCGGCCGGCCGGTAGGATCCCAGCGCCGCTAGCAGCGCCTCGCGCCGCGAAGCCAGCTCCGCCTCCGGCACGTCGAGCCGCAACTCCCGCCGCGGGATGTCGATCACGACCGCGTCACCATCGGCGGCTAGGGCGATGGCCCCGCCGCCGGCCGCCTCGGGGGAGACGTGCCCGATGGACAGCCCCGAGGTCCCGCCGGAGAATCGCCCGTCGGTGACCAGCGCGCACGCCTTGCCCAGGCCCTTGCCCTTCAGGAACGACGTCGGGTACAGCATCTCCTGCATGCCGGGCCCGCCGCGCGGCCCCTCGTACCGGATCACGACCACGTCCCCGGCGACCACCGCGCCGTTGAGGATGCCCTCGACGGCCGCCTCCTGGGACTCGAATACCTTCGCCGGCCCGGTGAACCGCAGCGCCTCCTCCGGCACGCCCGCCGTCTTCACGACCGCGCCCTCCGGGGCGAGGTTGCCGAACAGCACCGCCAGCCCGCCATCGGCGGAGTAAGCGTGGGCGACGTCCCGGATGCACCCCGACGCCGCGTCGAGGTCCAGGGAATCCCAGCGGGCCGACTGCGAGTACGCCTTCACCGTCCGGACGCCGCCGGGGGCCGCGTGGTACAGCTCCACCGCCTCATCCGAGGCCGAGCCCGACCGCAGGTCCCACTCGGACAGCGGCATCCCGTGCACCGAGTGCACCGACTGGTTGAGCAGCCCGCCCCGGTCCAGCTCGCCGAGGATCGTGTGGATGCCGCCCGCCCGGTGCACGTCCTCGACGTGGTAGGCCTGGCTGTTGGGGGCGACCTTGCACAGGCACGGCACCCGCCGCGACAGCTCGTCGATCTCCTTCAGGCCGAAGTCCACGCCGCCCTCATGCGCGGCGGCCAGCAGGTGCAGGATCGTGTTGGTCGATCCGCCCATGGCGATGTCCAGCGCCATGGCGTTCTCGAACGCGTCCCGCGAGGCCACCGCGCGGGGGAGCACCGAGGCGTCGTCATCCTCGTAGTACCGCCTGGTGATCTGCGCGATGAGCGCGCCGGCCTTCTCGAACAGCCGCCGCCGGGCGGTGTGCGTCGCCAGCGTCGTCCCGTTGCCCGGCAGCGCCAGCCCGATCGCCTCGGTGAGGCAGTTCATGGAATTGGCGGTGAACATGCCCGAGCACGACCCGCAGGTCGGGCAGGCCGCTTCCTCCAGCGCGTCCAGGTCGGCATCGGACACCGACGGGTCGGCCGAGGCGACCATGGTGTCGATCAGGTCGAGCTTGCGGCCGCTGAATGCCCCGGAGACGCTCGCCAGCGCCTTGCCGGCCTCCATCGGCCCGCCGGACACGAACACCGTCGGGATGTTCAGCCGCATCGCGGCGATGAGCATGCCCGGCGTGATCTTGTCGCAGTTGGAGATGCAGATCAGCGCGTCCGCGCAGTGGGCGTTGACCATGTACTCGACGGAGTCGGCGATCAGCTCGCGGCTGGGCAGCGAGTACAGCATGCCGCCGTGCCCCATCGCGATGCCGTCGTCGACCGCGATCGTGTTGAACTCGCGGGGCACCGCCCCGGCCGCCCGGATCGCCTCCGCGACCACGGTGCCTACTTCCCGCAGGTGCACGTGGCCGGGCACGAACTCGGTGAAGCTGTTGGCGACCGCTATGATCGGCTTGCCGATCTCCGCGGACGTGACGCCGGTCGCGCGCAGCAGCGCGCGCGCCCCCACCATGTTCCTGCCGTGCGTGACCGTACGAGACCTTAGGGCTGGCATTGTTCTGGCTCCTCGGAAAGGCACTGTGCCTGAGAAAGACCAGCCTATACCTGCGTCACGCCCTAAGGTCCCGGTGGCGATTACCCTACGGAGGCGGCCTCCTGGCTAGCGCCGGCCACCGGCAGGACCGCCTCGGCGGCCTCGAAGTACCGCGCGATCTCATCTCGCGACAGCTGGCGGACCTCGCGGACCTTGGACCGCTTCTTGAGGTACTGCTTGAGCCGGTCGCCGTTGAACACGTCGACCTC
>JAICUO010000238.1 GCA_025935815.1 Streptosporangiaceae bacterium | reverse complement strand
GGCCGGACGGCGTGCCCGTTGCGTGCCCGTCAGGACGGCAAATCGCGGTGATTCACGGTCACTCACGGACAACGAAAACACCGTCCGACCTGCGTTATCGCAGCTCAGCTCGCCTGTACCCGATGCCTTCCAAGCTGGTCATGCGGGTTCGATTCCTGTCGCCCGCTCTTTTATGCCTGATCAAGGACGCTTTTCAAGTATCAGTTCGATCTAGAGCCTCGTTCTTGGCTTTCTTTGGTCCGTAGTGCCGTCCAGGGTAGTGTTTTTGCCTGTTCAGAGGGCGCGTTTGACCGAGGTTATGCTGGTCTGAGGGGTTGTCTGGCGGGTGGTCGTTCTACCCAAATTTCTACCCAGGATTCGGGGGCTGACCATGGCATACACCGAGCGACGGGGACGGAAGAAGGGTGACCGCTTCCGCGGCATGTACAAGGACGCCGACGGCCGGTACAAGTTGGCCGGCACCTACAACACCGACGAGCGGGCGCTGCAGGTCGCGGTCGCGGCGGAGAAGCGTGCGGCCGAGCTGATCGGCGGGGCGGTCGGCGGGGCTGTATCCGGTGACGCGAGCGACGCGCACCATCGAGGAGTACGCGCCGATCTTCCTGCGGCACCACCGGGTCGAGGGGAACGCTAAGGACACCTACGCGGACACGCTTCGCCAGCACGTCATCCCGTTCCTCGGCGGGTGCCGCCTGGCCGAGACGGACCGCCTTACCGACGTCATACGACGCGGGCACCTCACGCCGCCGAACGCGAACTCGACACCACAACCTTGACCTATCTGCCGATGACAGGCCCATGAGCAAAGGGGACGAACACAGCTGCGGGAACATACGCGACTGGTTGGCCACGGCAGCAACGAACTGTGACGCCACTCAGGTAATGGCCGAACAGAACGCCGAGTATTTCCGGCTTGAGGTCGCCCGCCCCAGGCCATATCTACGTGCAGATGATCCAGTTCTGGCGCGCCGCTACGGCTGTCTCTGTCGCCGCGTCACGGCGGGCAAGAGGTGGTTGGCTGGGTCGGGGACCAGGTGGTCTTCCCCGCCAGACCACCCCATGCCTGTGCCGGCGGGCGCTTATTACTTCGGCTCGACCGACACGGTCGAAGCCGGCGACACCACCAGGGCCGACGTCATGGAACTGACCGGCGGCACCGGCGTCGACATGTCGATCGAGGCGGTCGGCTACCCCGAGACCCTGCTGACGGCCGCGTCCGTGGTCCGCCCGGGCGGCACCATCGCCAAAATCGGCGTGCACAGCGCCCGTCTCCATGCCCCTCCAGGGCATGTGGAGCCAGGACGTCACCCTCATCGTGGGCCTGGTCGACACCGTGTCCATTCCCGCGCTGCTGAAGATCGTGGCCAGCGGCTGCATCCCGGCGGAGAAGACGGGCACCCACTCCCCGTCCTGACCCTGTAGGTCTCGCGATCAAGCCTGCCGGGGCGGCGGTGAACCGCCCCGGTGAGGCGAGTCAGGAAGGCTGCGGAACGGCTGGGACTTCTCCCGCGTCGAGTTGCCGCAGCTTGGCGCGAACCGGTTCGGCGTCGGGGTGACGTAGGTCCTCGAGGACAGCCAGCGCCTGCTGCCAGGCCTGGCGGGCCATCATCGGGGAGCCGACTGCGAAGCGGGCGTCGCCGAGATGGGCGAGAGCCCAGGCCCGGCCCCAGCGGTCGCCGAACTGGCCGAACAGCCTGACGGCCTCCTGGAAGCAGCTGGCGGCCTGGACGTAGTCTCCGAGCTGGTAGTAGGCGTATCCCAGGCTGTCCCAGCTGCTGGTAGCGGCCTGTCCGTGTGCGTCGCCCAGCTCCCGGTGCAAGGCGATGGCCTGCTGGCACCAGGTCAGGGCCTGCTGATGGTTTCCCATCCGGGCATGGCACCAGCCGATGTTGTTGGCGGTCATTGCTTCCCTGGCCTTGTCCCCGAGAACCTGGAACAGCTCCAGGGCATGCAGGCACTGGGCTAGCGACTCGCCGTACCGGCCCTCTCGTTCGAAGGCGAACGCCAGGCCGATGCGTGCCCGGGCCTGCCCCTGCCGGTCGCCGCGGTGGCCGCACAAGTCGAGGGCGTGCCCGTAGTGGCTGCGGGCATCGGAGAAAGAGCCCAGCAGGGCACCGGCTTGACCGAGGCCCTGGTAGGCGCGGGCCTGCGCCTCCAGATCGGCCAGGCGAAGGCTGGCCGCCAGCGCGGTTTGCTGCGTGCTCGAGTAATCGTTCCAGTACCCTCGCCGGTCGAGAAAGCCCGTCAATGTCGAAGGCAACTGGCAGGCGTGAGTGTCGAAACTGGCCCGGGCGGCTAGGGCGATGACCGCGAGCAGCACCCGGTGCTCGGCCTCGAACCAGGCCATCGCCTGCGTGTCATCGGTGATGTCTTCCTGGCTCACCCCAGGTTGCGGCGGTACCAGGGCGACCGAATCAAAGTGCGGGGATAGCAGCGCCGCGGCGTGTGCGGTGTGCAGGTAATGATCGAGCATCCGGTGCATGGCCGAACGGCGCTCTGCCTCGCTGTCCTCGGCCCCGGCCCGCTCCGCGGCGTAGGCGCGGAGCATGTCGTGGAACGCGAACCGGCCCGGTGGGAACTCGGTGACGAGGTGGCAGCGGGCGAGCCCGTGCATCAGCGTGCGTGCCTGGTTTATGGGGACGCCTGCCAGGCTGGCGGCGGCAGCCGCCGTGATGTCCGGACCCGGGTGCACGCCGAGCAGCCGGAACATGCGTGCCGCCGGACGGCTCAGGATCTGGTAGGAGCAGGCGAACGCGGCTCGCAGGCTGGTGGCGGCTTCGCCGGTGTCCATCGCGTCCAGCCTCGTGGCGGCCGCCCTGAGGTCTCGGCCGAGCTCATCCAGGGTCAGCGCGGGGCTGAGAGCGGCGTGCGCTGCCACGACGGCCAGCGCGAGCGGTAGCCGGGCGCACAGCTCGATCAGCTCGCTGGCGGCCTGTGGTTCGCTCGCCAGCCGCTCGCGCCCTAGCCTGCGGGCCAGCATCTCGGCGGCGTCCGGATGTGGGAGCACGTCGACGGGCAGCGGGTACGCCTCATCCGCGGCGACCAGCCCGGCTAGCTTGTCGCGGCTGGTTACCACGACCATGCAGGCCGACTTGCCGGGCAGCAGCGGGCGGACCTGGCAGGCGTCGCGGGCATTGTCCAGCACGATGAGCATGCTCCGGCTGGCCAGCAGGCTGCGGTACATCCCGGCCTGGGCCTGGATCGTCGGCGGCAGCTGCGAGGCGGCCACGCCGAGGACACTCAGGAATCCGCGTATCGCCTCGTCCGGCGGCACCGGGTCGGCGATCGGATCGAAGCCGCGCAGGTTGACGTACATCTGGCCGTCCGGGAAGCGCGTGGCAACCTGATTCGCCCACTGCACGGCCAGGGCGGTCTTACCCACCCCGCCGGTTCCGCTGATCGCTGCGATCAGCACCGTCCCCGGGGCCTCGTCGCCGGCCTGATCCAGCAGCCTGGTCAGCTCCGCCAGCTCCCCGGACCGGCCCGCGAAGTGCCGCAGCAGCCCCGGCAGTTGCCTTGGCACAGCCGGCTCGAGACCGCTGCCCGTCAGCGGCTCCGGCGGGAGGGCCTGCAGGACCGCGTCCGCGTCGAGGATCTGCTGGTGCAGCCGGCGCAGATCGCTTCCCGGCTCGGAGCCGAGCTCGTTGACGAGCGTGCGACGGGCGCTCTGATAGGCAGCTAGGGCCTCGCCCTGCCGGCCATCGCGGTAGAGGGCGAGCATCAGCAGGCCATGCAGGCGCTCCCGCAGAGGATGGGTGGCGGCCAGTTGCCTCAGCTCGGCGATCACGTCGGCGTGCCGACCCGCTTGAAGGTCCGCGTCGATGCGGGCCTCGAGCGCCTGCAGCCGCATCTCCGCCAGCCGGGGCACCTCCAGCCGGACCAGCGTGTCGGACGGCACGCCGGACAGCGGCTGACCGCGCCACAAGGACAATGCCGCCCGGAGCAGATCCGCCGCATCCGCCCAGGACCCGGCGCTGATGGCCGCCTTCGCCGCGGCCACCGACGACTCGAACCGGTCCACATCCAGCTCACCGGTCACGACGCTGATCAGATAGCCGTCCGGCTGAGTGCTGATCCGGGACCCGCCGGTGACCGCCAGCGATTTCCGCAGCCGCATCACGTAGGTCTGCAGGCTCGCCCGCGCCGACGGCGGCGGCACGGAACCCCAGAGGGCTTCGACGAGCTCATCGACCGGCACGGTACGCCCGGCGTTCAGCAGCAGCGCGGCCAGCAGCGCCCGCTGCTTGCCGGGAGGGACGGGCACCACGGTCCCGGCCTGGCGCACCAGCAACGGCCCGAGGAGGCAGAACTCCGTCTCGGCAGCCACAGACACCTCTCTAGCGGGGGCCAGCCGACCGTGCTACCGCGGTGCTAGCAGTGTGCGACCGGCCTGGCCCAGGCTCATCGTAGCTGTCAAGCCCGCATCCGGAAGGTGAGGAAACATGAGAAAAAGGCCGTGGGCGTCACTGCGGCTCGTGACGGCTCTTGCCGTCACGCTTTCTGCAGCCGTTATCGGCGTGGCCAGCGCGCACTCCGCCTCCGCTATTACAGCATGCGGAACGCATAGAGCGCTGCTCGGTCCATGGTTCGCCATGGAAAACAACTCGCACAGAAATCTCGCGTGGACCCAGCCCTCCGGCCAGTCCGCAGGGGCGCGGGTCTCGCTGAAGTCCTATACGGGGTCTAATAATCAGTGCTGGAAGATCCTCGGGGGATTCGGCGGCGGCAGGATCGAGATCCAAAACTTTCAAGGGACGGAGCTGTGCCTCAGCGCAAACCAAGCCAGCCCGAGGGCCAACGGCGTCGCCATGCAGATGGAGCAGTGCCTGAGCAGGACGAACCAGATGTTCGTCGTACTCAGGACCAATCAGTACCAGCTCGTCTCGAACAGTGCTCTATGCATTGGCCTCAACAGCCCGGTAGGCGCGGGAGCCGTCGTCTACCAATTCAACTGCAATAATTCGAGTCCCGGCCAGCACTGGTTTGTCGATAACAATCCCTGACCGGGCTCATTCGGCGAAGGACAGCGGTCTCCCCCGTTTCGTCACACGGGGGAGACCGTGCGCGCTATTAGCCTCAATCAGTCAGCATGCCTGAGGTGCGGGTCACTGATCACGCCGCTGCCGGGTTTCAGGCGCGTGCCTTTCAGCTGTCGGCGGTGGTCGTGCGGTGATGCCCGGGCGGGCACCGGCTCCGGCCGAGAGTGCGGTCAGAGCCGAGAGGATGCCGCCGTCGACCAGCTTTGGCAGCGGTCGGTGAACAGTAGAGCCGGGGACGGCACGGGTGTCCTTGGCCCCTGCCTGGTACGGAGGGGTCAGGGGCGATGCGCCGCGATACAGTGAGAGCGCGTGCCGCGAACCGCTGGAGGTGGGCTATGCGAGCACGGACATCACCTCACGGCAGCCAGTTCGGCCCATATACCGTCCTCGACCTGCAACAACTGCCTGAGGACGGCAAGGGGTTCGAGCTTGAGGACGGGTGGCTGATCGAAGTGGCGGCAAGCTCACGGCACAACTGGGCGCTGCGGACCCTCGCCCGGATCTTGGAGGGCGCTGCCGCGAGCGCCGGGTCGCAGGCCGTCGTCTGCGACGGGGGCGAATGGGAGATCAGCACTCAGGCGGGCGTGCGCAAGCCCGATGTCTTCGTCGTACCCCGGGAGGTCGCCCGGGCGGCGATCATCGAGGAGTCACCCAGACTGATTCCCGGTACCGAGCTATACCTGGTGGCAGAGGTCATCTCCCCGGGCAGCGGCAGCGAGCGCACCGACCGCCTGCGCAAGGTGAGCGAGTACGCCAGGCTGGGAATCCCGCAGTACTGGATCGTCGAGCACGCGCCCCGGCTCGCCGTCCAGGTCCTCACCCTGGCCGATGGAGCCTACGTAGCCGCACCGCCAGTGATGGAGGGCACCCGGCTTGAGACCCTGGTCGACGCGGACAAGCCGTTCACCGTCTCATTCGACCCGGCGGGCCTGCTCGACTTCTGACCCTGCCCGCGCCAGCCGCACTCCGCCGAACGAGCGCAGCCAAAAGCAACGACGCCTAACACCAGGCCACGCCCTGCCGATTATTCGTCTATGCACCGCCCCGTTCGTGGCTGATCGAGTCGCACATAACAGCCGGTCATACAAGCTGGGTGGCTTGCTGGTCTAAAGCAATGAGGGCTGTCAGCGCGCGTGAGGTTGACTACGCTCCTGGGAATGCAATCACCGAGCGGCGCGTACGTCGGCTCGTCCAACCTCGCGCCCGACTGGTTCACGGGCCGAGCACCTGCGGCTCCCCTTGGCCCTCGGCTTCCGCAACCTCACCCACTGCATCGCCCGGAACACTCGTGGAAGCCGGCGCCTTTCAGGCCCAGCTACATCCCGCGGGTCGCCGGTGGTACTTTCACCGACATGGCAGCGAAGGTGAAGGAGCAGAACCTCGCCGTGTTTGGTGAGGGCGGCGGGGTTTCCGTGGCGGGCATGCCTAATTCCGGATCGGTCAGCGGTCGCACCTCTTTCGAACTACGCCACGGCAGGGCCCGACAGACTGGCACATCGATCTAAAGCCAGGCCAGGCGGCCGACAGGCGGTTCGGGAGCCAGCCCATCGGACCCTTTAAACGCTACGACCAACACCGCAGCGCTTCCATAAACAATTAGATGACATGCATCGGCGGCAGCGGATGGGCGGTGGGCTGTCGTGGTCGCTGGCCGCTGCTGCATGGGTACGATCGGGCTGGTGGTGACCTTCCGGGACGCGCGGCGCGAGGACGTGCCGGCCATCGTGGCCCTGCTGGCCGATGACGTGCTCGGCGCAGGACGCGAGGCGGCCATGGACGAGGCCTACCTGGTGGCGTTCGAGCAGGTGCAGGCCGACCCGCGCAGCAGGCTCATCGTCGCCGAGGCCAGTGGACAGGTGGCCGGGACGCTGCAGCTGAGCATGCTGCCGGGGCTGAGCCGGCACGGCATGCTGCGGGCGCAGGTCGAGGGGGTCCGGGTCGCGGCCCCGCATCGCGGCCAGGGCCTGGGCCGGGCGATGATCGAGTGGGCGATCGAGCAGGCGCGCGAGCACGGCTGCGGGCTGGTCCAGCTGACCTCCGACAAGCGACGCCCTGACGCTGTCCGCTTCTATGAGTCCCTCGGCTTCACCGCCTCCCACGAGGGCCTCAAGCTCCCGCTCTAGCCGGGCCGCCCCCCAGCATCCCGGACAGGCGCTGCCGGGACCCGCCACCCAGCGGGGCACGGGCAACCCCGGCCAGACGCGCTAATCGCCGAATCTTCGCGCCTGGCCGCACAAGTGTCTCGCGGCACGAGTGAGTGCAGATCATCCATTCCAGATCTCAGCCAGCAGCTCGTGATCGGCAGCTACCCCGACACCCTGGCCGCGGGCGCCGACCTCGCCCGCTGGCAGCTCACCCAGATCGTCCGCGCCACCCTGCTCCTCACACAATTCGACCACAAATACTTCAGTTAGAAATCGCCGATATTACTTCAAGGTTACGCTGGATTTTCCACTCTGCAAGGACTCGGCGTCGCAGGAGGCCACCGGGGCGCGGGCTAGCCCGTACCCAAGATGGCCGAACCGATCGCCGATTCTTTGTGGATGGACGCGGTCTTGTTGATGCTGGCGGACCGCGCATAGACCTGGATGTGTGCCTCGCGGCGCGTCGGTCTTTGTCCGGGCAGGAAACGCCGGGGAGGGCGAGATCATGGTTGTGGGTCATTGAAGGCGCGACGCGATACCGTGAGGCATGAAGGAGGCCATCATGACCGAGCATGTGATGGGGCCCGAAGGCGGGGCCGACTGGAGCAAGCCGCCCAGGGTTGATAAGGGAGCTGCCGAGGATTTCGCGGACCGGCTGGAGGAGCCTTACGAGGGCATGACCGTGGAAGCGGCCCGCATCGTCTTCGGGAAGTATGACCTCACCTGGGATGCGGTCGGGCCGGATGAATTCGCCGAGGCGATATCGTGGCTGCGCCAGAACGTGAAGGTATCTGACAAGCTCGGTCCGGCGTGCTTTGTTTTCTGCGACGCCAAGATCCCGAAAACGTACCGGTCAGGATGGGTGCTGGCGGTACTGGCGGCTCGTGACGTTCACGAGGGAGACTGAGCCGCCCGCTGCCCGGCGCTGTGACTAGGCGGACGGAGACCTATCCGCGGGTCCGGTATAAACAACCGCGCCAGTCCGAGTTCGCGGCAGAGCACGACGATGACCCTGAAGCACCAACGCCCGGAGCGCCGAGTATGCGGTTCGGGGGAGGGTACTGGCCGCGTGGGCGGGGACGCAGATGATCCGCTTCTGGGGCGCCGTTAACAGGAGCGCCGACTGCCGTTGCCGTCATCGAATTACCGGCTATTCGCGAAGGGGGTCGAAGTGAGGCAAGTCCTGCCGCTCTTCCCCGCTGCGCCGGCCAGGTTGGCGACCCGGCGTGACTTTCGTACGGACCGCGATCCGTACTGCAGCTCAGAGGCATGTTTCGAACTTTTCTAGGATGCCCGCTTGGGGTCACGTGACCGTTGCGTGCCCGATCGAGAGGTCGACCCGCTGCGCAAACCGACCTTTGCATTCGAGGGGTCGTGATGGCGGCTGCTGTGGATCATGCGGCCTTAGGTTGTTCCACGGAGGCAGTACCGGTATGAGCCGGTGGCGGCGGCCGTTCCGCCATGTGAGCTGAGACCAGGTAGAGAACCCCCGCGATTACCGGGGGCGCGCTCACAACCGAGAGTGAGGCAAAGCCCAGGGAGCTGCCCAGGCTGGACACTATAACCGGGATGACGCCGACGGCGAGCAGCAGGACCCCGGCCACGGACGTCCGCTTGAGGCCGAGCACGGCTATGGCTGCCACCAGGACGAATATGAGGACCGCGAGGATCGGGCCGTGCCGGTCCTCGAAAGACCGCCACGCTTCCGCGCTGATGGCGGACCAGATGCTCACGCCGATCACTGCCGCCGACAAGACAGCCAGCGCATAAACCGCCCAGCCGGGACGCAACCACGACAGCGCCGCGAGGCCAGCCAGCGGGACTGCCCACGCTGCTACCAGCCCGGCTGCCTTCCAGCCACCCGGGTCGGTGAAGGTGTCGCCGATGACGAAGGCACCGAAGAAGAAGGTCGACAGTGCCATCAGCCCAAAGCCAGCCCGCCGGAGCAGAACCGCCCGCTTCACCGGATCGGGCTGCCTCCGCACCGAGTAATAAAACCCGCCGAGTACCAGGCCCGCAACTACGACAATCTGGATCAGCCAGACGATGCGTTGCATAGCAACCCCCAGCCGCTCACGGATCTTGAACAGTTCCAAGATCCCGCCACTTTCAGTCCACCGCGCAGGCCCGGCATCCAGAAGGGCCGGAAGTCCCTTTCCGCGGGGCCGCAAGGTACTGGCTGCTCTGAGGCTCCACCTAGCAGGCCACCGGTGGACACACATGGACCAGGCCATCGAACGCACTGCAGGCAAACCCGTAGACCGGTCACCCCTTTTCAGCGGCTCCTAGCGTCGCGTTAGGCGATACAGCGCGGCCGATGAGCAGGGAATAGGCGGCGTTGGGTAATAACCCTGGATCGCGTATAGACCTGGGCTGGAGTCGGCCATCAGCGCTGCCACCGACGATGCTGTCAACCGGTGCGGCCACGTACTGGTGATTCAGCCGAAGACAGGAGAATTCATGGCACAGGAATCGGCGACACATGACGTAATCGTCAACGCACAGCTGCATTCGGAAATCCAGCTCTTCTACGCCCGGCAGATGCAGCTCCTTGACGCGGGTGACTTCGACAACTGGGCACTGACATTCGCCGTTGACGGGGTGTTCGCGGCCAACGCCTATCCCACGCCCGTGGCGGGGCGGGATAACATCGCGGCCGCCGCGCAGAAGGCTACCGTCGCACTAGCCGAGCAGGGGCTACAGCGCCGGCACTGGCTCGGCATGCTCAGCGTCGAATCCGACGGTGGCGTCGTGCGGGTCACCTGCTACGCCCTGGTGATCGAGACTCCCCGCGCCGGGGTGCCCTCGCTGCGGCACAGCACTGTATGCACCGATGAGCTGCACCGCTCAGGTGGCGAATGGGTCGTGCGCAAGAGATACGTCCAGCGGGACGACCTGAATTGAGTTTGACATGACGCGGCGGCCATACCGCGAGCGCGGGATTGCCGCCGTCGCATTTTCGTGGTCAGCCTACCGCGCTCAGGGCTTGATTAACGACTGCGAGGAGAGCCTGCGGGGTGTCCGCCTCGGCGATGATCTCGTCCGTCAGCCGCGCTCCGTACCGCCGCTCGATCAGGGCAGCCGTTTCCAGCAGCGCCAGCGAGTCATAGCCAAGATCGGCGAATGGGGTGTGGAGCAACTCCGTGCTCTCCTTGGGCAGCGCCATGTCTCCGGCGCTTTCCTTCAGCAGCGCCATCAGGTCGGTCAGCTCAATCCTGCTCATGCGATTCCCTTTCATTCCGGTTCTGGCTGGGCACGGGGCTGGTGTGCGCTGACCGGGCTGGCCCGCGCACCAGGACGGCGGCGTTGAATCCGCCGATCCCTCGGGCCAAGACGAGCGCGGTGCGCAGCGGGGTACGGCGGACGGTGGTTACCAGATCGAGGTTGAACCGCCAGGCGGTGGTTCCCACGGTGGGCGGGATGACATCGTCGCGGATGGCGAGCAGCGCCGCGGCGAGGTCGAGCGCCGCCCCGCCGGCGAACATCCGCCCGGTGAGCGATTTCGGCACGGTCACCGGCACGCCGTACGCCCCGAATACCGACTCCAGGGCCTGCGCCTCAGCCTTGTCCATGGCAGGAACGCCTGCCCCGTCCGCGAAGACCACGTCGACCTCGCTAGGTTCCGCGCCCCCGTCGGCCAGCGCCAGCTCGATCGCCCGGCGCAGTCCCGGCGGTCGGCCGGAACCAGGTCGCGGGTCGTGCGTCGCCGCATACCCTGCGATTTCCCCGTATACCTGTGCCGCGCCGCGCCGCTCAGCGGCGTCGGCAGGTTCCAGCACCAAGATCGCGCCGCCCTCGGCAGGCACGTAGCCGTCGGCGTCGATGC